>JBBIPD010000029.1:10110-15235 GCA_037443025.1 Chloroflexota bacterium | reverse complement strand
ACCTATTTTTTTTCATGCCAAAACCGCCAAACCGGAGTATTTCGGGGGCATGGCTTCAGCAGGGTTCACATCCGCTCCTGGAATCCCGCCAGCTTCAACCACGCCGGACAGACCGATTGTCAATCCTGCCACTCACGTCCGGCAGACCATTGGAGTGGTCAATGCTCAACATGCCACAATACCGGCAATTGGGGCGAAATCAACGTCAGCGGGCACACTTTCCCAATGAACCATAAAGGCGCCGACGGGCAATGTTCGATATGCCACCCAAGCAAAAACCCGAATTGGACCTGCTACAATTGCCATAATCAAAGTAAAACCGAGAGCAAACATGCCGAAAAGGGGATTTACGATATTGCCAACCGGTGTATAGAATGCCACCCGAACGGGAAAAAGGATTAGCATAAGAACGCCTCGCCAGATTATCTATCCATAGTTTGCCTGAGGCGGCAACCAGGCAGAGAACCCCGTCAGGCGTCAAGACGATGTTCTCAGCCTGGTTCTTTTGGGGAAAGACACCATTATCGGTTAAAATTGGCTCATCTACCTGCCAACATCAAAATAACTTACACCATCAATGAATCTGAGACATCTTTTTAGACAAGAAAAAACGCGCCGCGAGGCACTGGTGCAGGGTTATGTAGTGCCCGAGACGGCGCGTTGCGTCCAGTGCGGCATCTGCTCATATTATTGCCCCATCAATATTGATGTCCGCCGCCATGCCTGGTTGGGAGAGCCGGTTAAGGACAGCCATTGCCTGACCTGCGGCGAGTGCGTGGCGCGCTGCCCGCGAGGTGTGCTGCGTTTTGAACGCACCCACCTGTTTGTACCATCAGAATAAACTGGAATCAGAGCGATGCGTCGTTATATCATTATTGGGACCGGTCCGGCGGGAATCTCAGCGGCAGAGGCAATCCGCAGCCTGGATGCCAGCGGAGATATCCTCTTTATCACCGATGACCCACATGGCTACTACTCACGCCCCGGGTTGGCTTACTATCTGACCGGCGAGATACCCGAAGCCATGCTCTTCCCCTGGAATGAGAGAGATTTTCAAGACCTGGGAGCGCGCCGGCTGCATGCCCGCGTGCTTTCTTTGGATTTACCAACCCATCAGGTAATCCTGCATACCGGCGAGAAAGTCGCATATGACCGCCTTCTGATTGCCACGGGAGCTTCAGCGTCGCCGTTAAAGACGCCGGGCAAAGACCTCGAGGGCGTCTTTAAACTCGACAACCTGGAAGACGCCCGCCATATCCTCAAGCTGGCGCGCAAAGCGCGGGTGGCGGTTGTGGTTGGCGGGGGCATCACTTCCCTCGAAATCGTCGAGGGTTTAGTGAAACGAGGGGTGAAAACCCATTACCTGATGCGCGGCGACCGCTATTGGAGCAATGTCCTCGATGAGACCGAATCCAGGATTGTTGAACATCGCCTGCAGGAAGAAGGGGTGCAGCTCCATCATCATACCGAACTCGCCGAAATACTAGGGAAAAGGGGTAAAGTAGCAGGTGTGCGCACCAAAGATGGGCGACAGATTCCCTGCGATATACTCGGTTACGCCATCGGGGTTGCACCTCGCGCCTCGCTGGCGCAAGCCAGCGGTATTCGGGTCGATCGGGGCATCCTGGTAAACGAACGCATGGAAACCAGCGAACCAGATGTTTACGCCGCGGGGGACGTCGCCCAGGTATTCGACCCGCTCTCGGGTCAATCTGTTCTGGACAGCCTGTGGCATCCCGCTCGCGAGCAGGGACGAACCGCCGGTCTCAACTTAGCGGGTGGATCGGCAACATATTCCAAACCGGTGGCGATGAATGTGACCAGGCTGGCGAACCTGACCACCACCATTATCGGCGGAGTGGGGCGAGGCGAAGATAGCGATTTGCTGGGCATCGCCCGCGGCGACAGCGAAACCTGGCGACGCCTGCCAGATGCCATCGCTGCCCAATCCGATTTCGATGTCAATCGGCTGCGAGTGCTCGTGGGGAAAAACACATTGTTAGGAGCAATCATTATGGGGGATCAAACCCTCTCTCAGCCTCTCCATCGCCTCATCCTGCATCAGGCGGACATCTCGCCCGTGAGGAACCAGTTGCTCCAACCCAACGCCCCCCTGGCAGATATTCTGGCTGACTTTTGGTCAAAATGTAGATAAGATGATGCAGACCCGCCCTAACCGCGAACTCTGGCTCTCATTCGTCGCCATTCTCTTGATCACCTTGCTGTATCTTTTTGTGACCAGCATGCTCAACCAGGTTCCGCCTGCCAGCGATTTCTTTGGTCACTCAATCGGGATTGTGGGCTTTGTGCTTATGATCATGACCGAAAGCCTTTTCTCCTTTCGCAAACTGTCTGGGGCAGCACGTTGTGGAAAAATGTCAAACTGTTTGGAATTTAAAATTTTCACCGGAATCGTCGGACCATATCTGGTTATCCTGCATTCATCCTGGAAGTTTAACGGTCTGGCAGGTATTGTGACCCTTCTGACCGTTATCATCGTCATCAGTGGTTTTGTCGGACGTTATATCTATACCGCGGTACCCAGGACTGCGGATGGCATCGAAATAGAAGCCAACGCCCTGAATCGGCAGATCGCCGAAGCGGACTCTCAGGCTCAGGAAATGCTCGCCAGCAGCCCCGAGAAGTTGCGCGCCCTGGTCAATCGTTTCTCAACCCCATCTGTGGCGGCGGAATCGCAGACCGCTTTAATATTCGGCAGGCTGTTCACCGATTGGCGCTATCGCCTGGAATGGCGTAGAGCCAAACAGGGCTTAGACCCCGCCTCTCGCGCGCAGATTGATCAATTGGAAAAACTCATCGAGCGCAGGCGTCTGTTGCTCCGCCAAATCAACACCCTCGCCTCAGCCCGCCGTTTAATGGCGCTCTGGCATGCCGTCCACATTCCAATCGGGATGGCGCTTTTCACCGCTGCGTTTATCCATGTCATCGCCGCAATCTATTATGCCACGTTGTTGCGATAGAGGGCAGGGAAGGATAACCCGAACCATCGAGAGTCTCGGGTAATAATCAAGATTAAGGTCCACATGAAAACCGGGCGAATTGGCTGTTTTTCCGCATCTGGCTTGATTGCTGCATTGCTCACCCTGCTGGCAATCTCGAGCATTGCCCTGGCGCAAGGAGGCGTCCTGTTCAGCCCCGGTCCTCTCAACGCTCAGGCAGGCGCGCAGCCTTTAGGGGGCGTTTATTCGCACGCCGAAACCGGAGGGCGTTGCTCCGCCTGCCACACCGCTCTCTGGGAGAGCGAGCGAATGGCAGACCGTTGCCTTGTCTGCCATCGAGACCTGATCACCAGCCCGGATAATTTTCATTCTGTCATGTTGGCGCAAAGCGCCACCTGGCAATGTCACACCTGCCACACCGAGCATAATGGACCAGAGGCGTCTCTGACGGTCCTGGACATGCAGAGATTCCCCCACGAAGCAACCGGCTTCTCGCTCCAGGGACATAAGACCACCTCGGCTGGCGTCCCCTTCACTTGCCTGGACTGTCACGGGGACAGGATATAAGCGATGGATGCGGCGCGTTGCCTTATCTGCCACCAAGAAATTGACCCAACGTACATGGAGAGCCACCGGGCGGCTTTCGGCGGCGAGTGTCTGGTTTGTCACGATGGCATAGATACCTACGGCGCCGCGTTCGACCATAACCTGCAAGCTTTCCCCCTCCAGGGGAAACACGCCAGCGTGGATTGCGCCGCCTGCCACGTTGGGGCGCGCACGCCTGCTGACTTGAAAAACACCCCAAAGAACTGTTTCTCCTGCCACGCCGAGGATGATCCCCACGCCGGGCGCTTTGGTCAGGACTGCGCCCAATGCCACACACCCGAGGGTTGGGAAAACGCCGCCTTTGACCATTCCCTGACGAGGTTTCCCCTGACAGGGGCGCATAGCATCCTGGCATGCGACGCCTGCCATGAAAACGGCACATTCCAGGGCACACCCCAGGAGTGTTACGCCTGCCACCGGGCAGACGACGCTCACGAGGGGCAGTTCGGTCAGGACTGCGCCCAATGCCACACACCTGAAGGTTGGGAAAACGCTGTTTTCGACCACTCTCTCGCCGCGTTTCCGCTGACAGGGGCGCACGTGAATGTCGCCTGCGCGGACTGCCACACCGGAGGCATTTTTAAAGGCACGCCTCAAGATTGTTCCGCCTGCCACGCCGAACCGGAGTACCATCTTGGTTTATTCGGCGTTGAGTGTTCCGACTGTCACGATACAACCGGCTGGTTGCCCGCCCTCTTCAACCAGGCGCATACCTTCCCGTTCAATCATGGCGAGAGCGGGATGAACTCCTGTCAGGTCTGCCACCCGACTAATTTGGGAACTTACGATTGCTACACCTGCCACGAGCATAACCCGAGCGAAATCGAACGCAAGCACCGCGAGGAGGGTATCTCCGACTTCCAGGATTGCGCCCGCTGCCATCCCACCGGACAAGAAAAAGAGGGGGAATCACGCGGCGGGGACGACGATTAAGATATTCCGGCGCGTAACTTTTAACGCCTTTTTTCGACTAAATAATCGAACAGCAACAGGTTTATTCACTGGAATTATCAACATTGATTGGATTTCTGGATTATTGACCATGAGCGCTCATCTCCATGATGCCTTCGAAGTATGCCTGGCTGCGCTTGCCACCGGCGCAAAACTGGATGCCTGCCTGGCATTATATCCAGACCTGGCAGACGAGTTGCGCCCTCTTCTCCTGACCGCCCAACAAGCCAGACAGGCTGCCCGGCAAGAGGTGCCTGCCGCCGCCATGAACCGCAGTCGGGCAAAGTTCATCGCCCGGGCAGGCGAGCTGCGGCGGAGCGGCAAACCACTATCCCGCCTGTTCTCTTTTCCGCGCATGGCAATGGCTACTCTGGCTGTGGTATTGATATTCTTTTTGAGCATCAACGGTCTGATTGTCGTCTCTGCCCAAAGCCTGCCGGGCGACACGCTCTATCCGGTCAAATTGGCGGCTGAAAATGTCAGTCTGAAACTGGCGCCCAATGACGAACTGCGCCAGAGATTGCGCGAGGATTATCAACAACGCCGCGCCGAGGAAGTGCGCAGCCTGTTAGCCCAGAACCTGACGCGTAAAATTGCTCTGGAAGGTG
>JBBIPD010000029.1:0-10100 GCA_037443025.1 Chloroflexota bacterium | reverse complement strand
AATCCCAACGGCGTGCTGATTGACGACCTGCCCATCCTCTTCGACGCCCAAACGAAGATCAGCGGCGACCTGCTCCCCGGACGATTGGTGAAGCTGGAAGGCGTTACCCAACCCGGCGGTTTCATCAAAGCCGATTCAATTCAGCTCCGATTCTATGAATACGCCGGCGAGGTGAAAGCCATCCAGCGCGATATGTGGTTGATTGGCGACACCTCCTTTGCCATCCTCAATGGCACCCGCATTGACCCTGCCCTGCGGATTGGCGACCGGGTGCTGGTGCTGGTCTATGCTGGCGACGACGGGAGATTGTACGCCCAGGCGATCCTCCGCATTCCGGAGACTATCCCCAATCCTACAAGGTTTAAACCTTTTGAGATCGAGTTCGGCGGCATCATCGAAGCCGTCTCTGCGGATATGTTGATTATCAACGGAAAAAGCGTGCAACTCACCAACGCAACGGAGATCAAAGGCGATCTCACCATCGGTAAACAAGTGAAAGTTCATGCCCTGGTTGCCCAGGATGGCAGTCTGACCGCAACCGAGGTTGAAGCCGAGTCGCAAGCGGGAAATCAGGCGGAAGACGACAAAAAAGGCGATGACACCGATACCGGCGGCGAGGACAACCCAAAGGACGACTCTGACGACGGGCAGGATGATTCCAAAGATGCTGATAAGTCGGGCGATGACTCCTCGGGGGAGGGTCAACGCGAAGATAACAAAGATGAGGATAAAAGCAGACAGGATTCCGGTCGGAGCGATGATGATAAAAGCGATTCTGATTATAAGGACGACGATTCAAGGGATTCTAACAGCGGTAAAGATGATAATGGCGATAAAGATGACGACTCAGAGGCTGGCATCTTCTACTCGATTCTGTCAGACCGGCTGATTTGACCAATGCCCATCACAAAAAAACCTGCCAAACCAGGCAGGTTTTTTAATTTCCGGTCAGACAGGGGTCTTGCCAACTCATTGAGTCGAAGACGGCATTGTCTCTCCCTCTTCCCTTTCTGTTTGACCCATACCGATTTGAGGTTCTGACGCTTCAATCGGCGGTAATGGGTTTAATTCCACCTTCTCTTCCATGGTGATTTTGCCGCGCAAGAACGCGCCTTCCTCGGTGGAGAAAGCCGCGGTGACGACATCCCCCCAAACCCGACCAGTGGCGCGGATTTCCACCCTTTCGGCGGTGATATTGCCCCGCACCGCCCCGGCGACGATCACCGTATTGGCTTGCACAACGTCACAGGTGATCCGACCGGTTTCGCCCACCACCAGCAAACCGCGCAGGTTGATATCCCCTTCGAACGCGCCTTCGATTCGCAGACCACCGCTGCCGCTCAACTTGCCCTTCCAGATAATCCCTGTTCCCAATACTGAGGTCACCCGTTCAGTTGGGACGGGCTGAGCCGCGAGAGGTGTGGTATCGCTTCTTTTGCGGAACATGGAATTCGAATTACTCCTCTATCGGTTCGGTGATACCCAGGATATTGTAACCCGAATCGACGAAAATCACCTGACCGGTCGTTTTAGCAGCCAGGTCCGAGCAGAGAAATACCGCTGCGCCGCCCACGTCTTCGATGGTAACATTTTGATGGAGGGGAGCAAGTTCCGCAAAACGCCGATACATGGTCTTGAAGCCGGAGACGCCCGCCGCTGCCAGGGTGCGAATCGGACCAGCCGAAATAGCGTTGACCCGCACCCCTTGCTTGCCCAGGGCGTACGCCAGATAGCGCACCGAAGCCTCCAGGGCGGCTTTGGCGACGCCCATCACATTGTAATTTGGCGAAACCTTCTCGGAACCATAATAGGTGAGAGTAAGCAGGGCGCCTCCTGGGCGCAGAATCGGTTGAAAAGCCTTTGCCAGCGCGGTGAAGGAGAATACGCTGATATCCATCGCCAGATGGAACCCCGCCCGACTGGTATTGTAATAAGGTCCGCTCAGTTCATCTCGATTGGCGAAACCAATCGCATGCACCAGAATGTCCACCTGCCCGAACACCGCCGCCGCTTTATCCGCAATCCGCTGAATTTGCTCATCATAAGCCACATCGCAGGGTTCGACAAAAGTACAGCCGACCTGCTCAGCCAGGGGGCGCACCCGTCGCTCGAGGACCTCGCCGGCATAGCTGAGCCCCAAACGGGCGCCATGCTCGTGGAATGCCTTGGTGATGCCCCAGGCAATCGAGCGTTCATTGGCAACCCCAAACACCAACGCGTTTTTTCCTTCCAGTAAACCCATTGTTTCCTCCAAATTTGCGCAAGATAGATAGCCTCACCGATCACGGCGCAAAAGGCTTTTCAACCAGATGATGCCCCACGACAAGGTAGCGCCAGGGCTTGCTTTTCCAGGGTTCGGCTACACTGTTTAAACCCACTCGTGGGGTAATCGTCACGCTCGAATCCGGTATAGATATCCCCATTTCAACAAAAAGCGGCGAGTTCGGGGCGCAGATATCAACGCCGTTCAGCCTGCCGTCAATGTTGAGAGCCTGGCAGAGCTTTGCCGGACCATCGGTCCAGTTTTTCGGGCGTCGCCCCTCACGCCGGGAGGCGACGATTTCCTGCCCCTCAAGAAGCGCAATCGCCCTGATCAACACTGCCGCCGGAAAGCCCTCCGCTTCGGTGACAAAGTTGAGCATCCAGTGCATCCCATAGGTGAAATAAACGTAAGCATGACCAGGTGGACCGTACATCACCCGGGTGCGCGGCGTCAAGCCGGCTTTTGCATGGCAGCCTTGATCTTCCTCGCCTCGATAAGCTTCCGTTTCGATGATGATCCCGGATAACCGCCCGCCATCTTCCTGGCGAACCAGGCGCTTCCCCAACAAATCCCGCGCCACCTCGGGAGTAGGGCGATTGAAAAATTCACGTTCAAGCCGACTGGAATCAAACATTTAGATATTGTACAATGGGATTATCATTTAGCAAATGGAGGAACCATGAAATTGCGTCCTGAGATTGGACTTACCTTTGATGATGTACTCCTGGTGCCCAAGCGCTCTGCCATCCGCAGCCGTAAAGCCGTGAACACCTCCAGTTGGTTGGTGCCTGGCATTCGCCTGGCTCTCCCCTTCGTCAGCGCCAATATGGATACCGTCACCGAAGCGCCGATGGCAATCGCCATGGCGCAGGCGGGGGGAATCGGCGTCATCCATCGCTTCATGACCATCGAGCGCCAGGTCGAGGCGGTCCGCCGCGTCAAGCGTTCCGAAAGCTTCGTGGTCGAGAATCCAATCACCATCTCTCCGACAACCAACCTGACCGAAGCGCGGCAACGAATGGCTGCCGCCGATATTGGCGGTCTGGTGGTCTGCGCCGAAGATGGTCGTCTGCTCGGGATATTGACCCGCCGCGATATCTTGCTCGCCCCCAGTGATACGATGTTGGTGCAGGAGGTGATGACGCCGCGCGAGCGTTTGGTGGTAGCCCCTGCCGACGAACCGCTGGACGCGGCTCGCCTGGCGCTGCACGCCCATCGCATCGAAAAATTGCCCCTGGTGGATGATGAGGACCGGGTTGTTGGTCTGATTACCGCTCAAGACATCATCAAGCTGCAGGAACATCCCAACGCCACCAAAGACGCCAAAGGGCGGCTGCGCGTGGGGGTGGCGGTGGGCGTACGCACGCCAGACCTGGAGCGCGCCCGGGCATGCGTGGAGGCGGGCGCAGACGTGCTGGTGGTGGATGTCGCTCATGGGCACGCCGATCATGTCATCGCGATGATTCGCCTGCTCAAGCAACAGTTCCCCGAAATGCCGGTAATCGCCGGGAATGTCGCCACCGCCCAGGGCGTGCGCGATCTGGTGGAAGCCGGGGCAGACGCGGTCAAGGTGGGGGTGGGGTCCGGCTCAATCTGCACCACGCGCATCGTCACCGGCTATGGGGTGCCGCAACTCACCGCCATCGCCGATTGCGCCCAGGCAGGACACGAGCTAGGCGTCCCGATTATCGCCGATGGCGGCATCAGGACTTCGGGGGATATCACCAAAGCCCTGGCAGCCGGCGCCAGTACGGTGATGCTCGGCAGCGCTCTGGCTGGGACGGAAGAAAGCCCGGGTCCCTCGGTAATTCGAAACGGGCGGCGATATAAAGTCGTGCGCGGCATGGCTTCGCTCAGCGCCAACATTGCGCGCAAAGAAATCGAAATCATGGGCGAGGTGGACCCGGATGAATGGGAAGCAATCGTGCCGGAGGGCGTAGAGGCGTTGGTGCCTTATCGCGGCTCGGTGGCAGATATTTTGTACCAGATGCTCGGCGGACTGCGCTCGGGCATGAGCTACGCCGGCGCTGCAACGATCGAAGAGTTATGGCAAAACGCCGAATTCATCCGCATCACATCCGCCGGGCAAAAAGAATCTGGCGCTCATGATGTTAATGTCATCTAACCGCGCGGGGTCTGGAAGCACACCGCCAGATATCGCTGCCAATCCTTCTCTTGAGGCTGGAGCGATCCCCGAGTCTGCCGTCCGAGTGAAAGATGGCTTTGCAAAAACCGGCGACGAAGACCCCCCGTGAAAGGATTCGCCAATACGCCCGGGTTGGATGAGAATCAAGTCAGTGGGCTGGTAGGGATATCTTTGCTGAAGCGAGGGTCGCGCTCCAGTGTCAGGCGTAAACCTTCGGAGAGGGAAACGCGAGGCTGGTATCCCAGCTTCTCGCGCGCCAGGGTGATATCGGCGCACATGCGTGATACGCCCGGATCATTGCGCGGATTGTTGATAACCTCGGACTTGCTGCGGGTGATGTCCAGCACCAAACGAACCAGCTCGCGCACGCTGGTCTCGGCGCCGCTGCCGACGTTTATCACCAAATGATTGATGCCGGGCGCAGTCGCCGCCGCCAGCATGCAATTAACCACATCATCCACATAGACATAATCTCGGGTTTGAGAACCATCGTTGTGCATGACCAGAGTGCCGCCGCGCACAGCCTGGCGGATGAAAAATGGGATGACCGGTGGGTGAGAAACCGGCAGGCGTTGCCCGGGTCCATAAGCGTTGAACACCCGCAGACAGACCGTTTCAATCCCCCATAAATCGCCAATGGTGCGAACATAATATTCGGCAGCCAGTTTGGAAACAGCATATGGGGAGCGTGGGTTGGGTGTGGCGTCTTCTCGCAATGGCTGCTGCTCCTGGTCGCCATAGACTGCGCCGGAGGAGATCAACACCACCCGCCGCACGCCAACATCCCGCATGGCTTCCATCAGGCTGACCGTGCCACCCACATTGACCGCGTTGTACTCACGCGGATACAGCACCGATTCCGGTACAGAGACCCGCGCCGCCAGATGATAGACGCAATCCACCTCTTGCAGCAATGTCCACAACTTCGGACGATCGTTCACATCGCCGCGGGTGAAAAGTACATCGGGGGAAAGCGCCTGGGGGTCGCCGGTAGAGAGATCATCCAGACCGCGCACCTGATGCCCCTCCCGCGCCAGGCGGTTTGCCAGAGCAGAGCCCAAGAAACCGGCTGCGCCGGTTATCAAAAAATTCATCGCGAGGGTGATTATAGCACGACCCATAAATTCTAAGACAGCATTAATCCGGCGTGAATTGACACCCGCCTTGCCAGGGGTTATTATCCTCAGCATGGCGCGCTTCCTCACCGCTTCAAGGCGAATCCTCTCTACTACTCTCGTCCTGCTCCTGGCAATTGTGCTCTTAGGCGCCAGCGTGGTGCCGCCGGGAGACAAAATCGAACGAATCCGGGCGTTCACCCGGAACATCGAATTTGATTATCTGAACTGGACGATCAATGCCCTGGGCGTTAAACTCGAGCAGGCTGCACTTCAAACCGGCAAATATCTATCCCCCGACAGGAAACATCAGGTGATGCTCGAATACCTGGATTTGATTTCTTTCATCCAGGAGAGAGAATCTCTGCTGTCCAGCATTTACGCCGATCCGAATATCAGCGACCCGTCTGTGGCTTCTGCAGGTCTGCGCCACGAGCTTGACCAGCTATACGCCCGCCGCGCCGAATTAGCTCCACTGGTCGAATCGGTCCTTCAGGATCAGGTCGCCCAGGTCATCGCCGACATGGGGCTGAGCGCCGGTGGTCAACCCATCCCACCCGTGCTTTATCACAGCACCACCCTGCCTCTGGCTCTAATAGTCTCGCCTCGCGAGGTCATCCGCCAGGATGCTAACATCTCCCTCATCCCCGATTTGAGCCTGGAGCAGCGCGTGGCTTTAGAGGAGAAAGTGGACACAACGTTGAACGTGTCCTCCCTGGTGGTGGGTGTTGGCGGCATCGGGATGTATCCCACCATGATCATGCAAACCGACGACATTAACTGGCTGACCGAGGTCGTGGCGCACGAATGGGTTCACAATTTTCTATCCCTGCGCCCCCTTGGGGTGAACTACCTGACCAGCCCTGAATTGCGCACCATGAACGAAACCGCGGCTTCCATCGCCGGCAAAGAGATCAGCCAGGCAGTGATGGAGCGTTTCTACCCGGAACTCCTGCCGCCTCCTGCCCCGCCTGCCCCGCCGGTTCCGGAGGTCAAGCCGCCGGCTGAGCCGCCTCGTTTTGACTTCCGCGCCGAGATGCGCGAGACGCGAGTGACGGTTGATTTAATGCTGGCGGAAAACCGAATCGAGGAGGCGGAAGAATATATGGAGCTGCGGCGACAATTCTTCTGGGAGAACGGTTACCGCATCCGCAAGTTGAACCAGGCGTACTTCGCCTTCTATGGCGCCTATGCAGACCAGCCAGGAGGAGCAGCCGGGAAAGATCCGGTGGGCGCGGCTGTGCGCCAGCTACGAGAACAAAGCCCCTCGCTGGCAAGCTTCCTCAAGCGAATTTCGTGGATGACCTCGGTCGAGCAGTTGCAACGGGCGGTTCAGCGCGGCGAGCCGCAGGGCTGAACGAAACTGGTAAAATTAGCGAATACGATAAACCCGGAGATTTCATGAAGCGAACAGCCATACTTTTATGCTTAATCTCTTCTTTTCTGGCTGCCTGTCAAAATGCGACGCCCACGCCAGTAACCGCTCCAACGGTTGCCGCCACACAACCGGCAACCCTGACTCCCGAAGGCAATAACCTGGTCAATGCCTCGTACCCCGGCTGCGTGGCGCAGAGTCCTTTCCCAACCCCCGGTCCTACCGAACAGTCGTTGTTCCCTCCCGTCAGCGCCAAGGACTGGGTGAAGGGACCGGACTCGGCAACGGTCACCTTCACCGAATACAGCGATTTTCAATGACCTTATTGTGCATTGCTTGCGCCCGTGCTGGCGCAGATACAAAAGGAATATCCGCAGGATGTGCGCATCGTTTATCGGCATTTCCCACTGGTCAGCATCCACGACAAAGCCGCTCTCTCAGCCCAGGCGGCGGAAGCTGCGGGAAAGCAGGGCAAATTCTGGGAAATGCACGACCTGCTCTTCGAGCTCCAGAGCGAGTGGTCTGGTTTGAGCGTGGATCAATTCCAGGCATGGTTAATTGAACAGGCAGGAAGGTTGGGGCTGAACGAAGACCGCTTTGCGGCAGACCTTAACAGCCAGGCAATTACCAACTTTGTCAAAGACGCCTGGGATCGGGGTACGGAGATCGGTCTGCCGGGCACCCCCTTCTTGTTGATTGATGGACAGATATGGCCTCAGAGCCTGCCGATGTCCGCAGAAAACATTAAAGCCATCGTCGAACTGAAAAAACTGGAGAAACGCCAGTTCACCTCTTGCCCTCCGATGAGCATTGACCCCTCAAAAACCTACATCGCCACCCTCAAAACCGAGAAGGGCGACATCACCGTTGAACTCTTCCCCGATAAAGCGCCGATTGCGGTGAATAATTTTGTCTTTCTGGCGCGAAATGGCTGGTATGATGGCGTGACGTTTCATCGGGTTATACAAGGATATATCGCCCAGTCAGGCGATCCCAGTGGCACCGGCTATGGCGGTCCGGGTTATGCCTTTGTCAATGAAATCTCGGATTTAAAATTCGATAAGCCGGGTTTGCTGGCAATGGCGAACGCTGGACCCGATTCAAATGGCAGCCACACCGGCTGAGAAATTGAACGGGGGCTATACCATCTTCGGCAGGGTGATCGCCGGGATGGAGAACGCCGAGAAACTGACGCCCCGCGACCCCGCTCAATCGCCTGACCTACCGCCCGGCGATAAAATCCTGAGCATCGTCATCGAGGAAAAGTAAGCCTTCTAACAGAGATGATGGACCCATCCAGTCCAAACGCCTCGCCCATCATTACCCCCAATCTGGCAAAATCAGAACGCCTGCATTGGTTATCCGCAATACAGTTCGGTTTGAGCGCTCTGGCAATATTCTCCCTGTGGAGCGCCGCGGTCTCTGCCCTGTTAGTTGGGCTGATCCAGATAATAGGGGGAGGCATCCAGTCGGTTGAAACCCTGCAATTGTTCATGCTGGGGATAAGTATGGGTTTCTGCGGCGTTTTGATTCTCCCCTCGGCAACCTATTCCCTGGCGCGCCTGGTTGGACGCCCGTTGCAGAGTTATCCCGCCAATTTAAACCGATTGCGCCCTACCTTGCTCATCTTTGCCTTCCCCCTCCTGGCGGGGTTGGGATACTGGATTTCCCAAAATAGCGAACTCGCCTGGTTATTTTTGCCCCCCGTGCATGTCCTGGCAATCGGTCTGCCGGTTTTATGGTTGACATACATTGGGGTGAGGGATCTACCGCTCGGCTCACCCCAGCGCACATCAGGCGTATTTACCAGCGGTCTGACCCTTGCGCCGTTTTTAATCCTGGTGGTAGAAGCGGCTGCCGTCCTTGCCGGCATCCTGGTCTTCAGCCTGGTGATGGCATTTAATCCAGAACTGGCGGACACCATCAACCGGCTGGCTGAACAACTCAGGGCTGCCCCGCCGTCCGCCGAGGCGATTCTGCGCACCCTGCAACCCATTGTCAACAACCGGTTTTTCATTTTTGCGGTAATCGTCTTTGGAGCGGTTATCATCCCCTTGATTGAAGAACAAATCAAACCAATCGGGGTATGGCTGCTGGCAGGCAGGCAATTAACCCCGGCGGAAGGGTACGCCCTTGGCGCCCTGAGCGGGGCGGGTTACGCCCTGGTAGAGAGCCTGTTCCTGACCAGCAGCGGTCAAGATTGGACTATCATCATCCTCGCCCGAATCGGCACCAGCGCGGTGCATATCCTCACCGCCGGATTGATGGGATGGGCGCTGGCAACAGCCTGGGGGGAGGGGAGATATTTGCGCCTGGGCGCGGTGTACCTCCTGGCGGTGTTGATTCACGGTCTATGGAACGGTCTAACCATCACCAACGTCTTCGCCAACCTGTCTCAAGCCCACGCAGCCAACCCCGGCGTCATTTCCCAAATCGGTCAGGTCGCCCCATATGCCCTGGCTGGGCTGGCAGGCGCATCATTCCTGACAATTCTGTTGATAAACCGAGGCTTCAGGCATAAAACCGACAAAGCGAGTGGGAATTTGTAGTATAATCCCGCTCGCGTTGATATCAGAAAAACAGGACAACCCATGGAATTCCTCCTTACCCTCTTTAACTATTTCATCCATCTGGATAAATATCTGAACGTGATTATCCAAAATTACGGCGTGTGGACCTATCTCCTTCTCTTTCTGATTATCTTCATGGAGACCGGTCTGGTCGTGACGCCCTTCTTACCCGGAGACTCGCTCTTATTCGCCGCGGGCGCATTTGCCGGTTTGGGATCGCTGAATGTATGGGTCATCTTCTTCCTGCTGTGTGGGGGGGCGATCCTGGGAGATACAGTAAACTATTGGATTGGGCATTATATCGGTCCCAAAGCCTTCAGCGGCAATGTGCGCTTCCTGAAGAAAGAGTATCTCGACCGCACTCACGAGTTCTACGAGCGCCATGGCGGCAAGACCATCGTCCTGGCGCGCTTCATCCCCATCATCCGCACCTTTGCCCCCTTTGTCGCCGGGATTGGGGCGATGACCTATGGGCATTTTATCTTCTACAACGTGTTTGGCGCAGTTGCCTGGGTGAGCCTCTTTGTCTTTGGCGGTTATTTCTTCGGCAACCTGCCCTTTGTGCAGAACAACTTCACCTTCGTTGTCCTGGCGATTATCTTCATCTCGGTGCTTCCGGGAGTGTATGAGT
>JBBIPD010000028.1:0-15274 GCA_037443025.1 Chloroflexota bacterium | reverse complement strand
TTGTCGCTTACGTGGCGGGAGTTCGCTTGATTCAAAACCAGGTTGGCGCGCCGCGCTCTGAGACCGTTCCTGAAGACGCGCATGTCCCCAGTTTGAGGCGCGCCTCGCTCGGTTTTGGTCTGGCAACGGTCATCCTGGTAGCGGCAACCCCTTACCTGGTGCGCAGCGCAGACCAAATTGGGAGCATCACCGGCTTGAGCGCGGGGTTCGTTGGCGCCACCCTGCTGGCAATCGTCACCTCGCTGCCTGAATTGGTGGCTACCATTGCGGCTTTGCGGATTGGGGCTTTTGACCTGGCGGTGGGCAACCTGTTCGGCAGCAATCTGTTCAACATGTTTGCCCTGGGTCTCACAGATGTTTTGTACCTGCGGGGCAGATTCATCGCCGAGATTGACCCCAATTTTGCCATGATTGGTTTATTGGGGCTTGTCTTAACCTCCCTGGGCTTAATCGGAAACATCGCCCGGGTCGAACGGCGGTTGCTGTTTCTTGAAGTGGATGCCTTCTTGATATTGGTTGGCTATTTTCTGGGGATGTGGTTCCTGTATGCTCGGGGCATTGGCGTCTGAGGGCAACTCATAGAGACATGGCGCAGCCATCGGCGCGCGGGTCGCTGCCCGCCCACAAAACGCCGTTCTCTGGCTGGCGCAGGATGATCTGCCCGCGACCAAATAGCGCCTTCTCGTATCCGCTCACCGAATAAACCGAATGCCCCATTTGGGAGAGTTCGTTGAGCGAACTCGAGGGGATACCCTCTTCGAGAGCGACGCTCCCGCCGGGGGCGCCGTCCTCGATGCAAAACCGGGGTCTATCCAGGGCAGCCTGGGGATCGAGACCATCGTCCAGCAGAGCGATGACCACCTGCAGGTGCCCCTGGGGTTGCATGAACCCTCCCATCACTCCAAAGCTGGCATACAGGTCGCCCTCGGAGGTGGTTGCCATGGCGGGGATGATGGTGTGATAAGGGCGCTTGCGCGGCGCCAGGGCGTTGGGGTGTTGGGCATCCAGGCTGAAGTTGTGCCCCCGATTCTGCAGGCTGAACCCCCAGCCAGATGGCACAATGCCGGTGCCAAAGCCCATATAGTTGCTGTTGATAAAAGAGCAGGCGTTGCCCTCCCCATCCACAACGCTAAAGTACACAGTCTCGGAAGCTGTGCCTGGGACGCCATGCCGCTGGTGGAGCGTCGCCCGTTCAAGGTTGATGAGCTTGCGGCGTTGGGCGGCATACTCTTTTGAGAGGAGCCAATCGAGAGGCGCAGGGTTGAAGGCTGGGTCGGCGACATACCAGCCCGCGTCGGCGAATGCCAGGCGCATGGCTTCAATCTCCAGGTGCAGGCGCGCCGTGGAAAGGGCTGGTAAGGGACCAAGCTCGAACCCCTCCAGGATATTCAGCGCCAGGAGGGCGGCTATCCCCTGTCCGTTGGGCGGGCATTCCCAGATATTGACGCCGCGGTAGTCAACCTTGATTGGCGTCTCCCAGGTGCTCTGATGGGCAGCCAGGTCTTCAAGGCTCAGGCATCCCCCCGCCGACTGCACCGTTTGAGCAATTGCCTCGGCGATTATCCCCTGGTAAAAAGCTTCCTTGCCTCCTTCGGCGATGGCGGTCAGGGTGCGCGCCAGACCCGGATTGCGGAAGATCTCGCCTGGGAGGGGACCTCGACCGTCAATGGTCAACTCCTGACCGCCGGGCGCAGAGCGCAACTGGCGCTCCGCGGCGCGTTGCCAGAAGAAAGAGGTCACCGGTGCAACCGGATAGCCCGTCTCCGCCAGGCGGATGGCGGGCGCAAGGATGACGCTCAAGGGTAGCTTCCCAAAACGGGCTACCAGGTCGCACCATCCGGCGCATGCGCCTGGGACGGTAATCGTGTAGGGGTGATAGGGCGGCAGTTCCTGGGAGAATCCTTCGCGTTGCAAGCGTTCCAGGGTCAGCTCTGCCGGGGCGCGTCCGGAGCCGTTCAAGGCGAAGACCTGGCGAGCGCTTGCCTGATAATACAGGGCAAAACAATCGCCGCCGACGCCAGTCGAACCCGGTTCGGTGACATTTAGCGCGGCTGCGGTGGCAATCGCTGCGTCGGCTGCATTTCCGCCGTTCGCCAGGACCTCCAGACCGGCAGCCACCGCCAGGGGTTGAGAAGCCGCCACAATGCCTCGTCGGCTCAACACCGGCGAGCGGCGCGAGTTGAATTCGAATTCGCTCACTCGGCAAGCACCTCAATCTGATCGCCCGGGATGACCTCCCCGATTGTCCAGAGCGGTTGGTTAAGCTCGGTAGCCCGTTTGAGCATCCCCTCCAGACGGTCGCCAGGAACCGCCAGGAGCAGTCCGCCGCTGGTCTGGGCGTCGAAGAGGAGCATCTGGGAGACCTCGTCCAGGGTGGGAGAAAAGCGCACATGCTCGGCGTAATACAGGCGGTTGTCGGATGAACCGCCCGGGAAGATCCATTCGCGCCCATACCGTAACGCTCCTTTAAGGATGGGGATGCGGTTGTAATAAAAACGCAACCCCACCCTGGAAGCTTCTGCCATTTCCCAGGCATGTCCCAGCAGGCTGAAACCGGTGACATCGGTGCCGGCGCGCAGATTAAATTCCACTGCCAGCTCAGAGGCGGTTTTGTTCAGGCGTTTCATCCAATCCACCGCTTCGGCGACATCCTGAGGATCAGCCAGGCTGCGTTTGAGCGCGGTGGTGGTAGTACCAAAGCCAAGGGGCTTGCTCAGCACCAGCGCATCCCCTGGGCGGGCGCCGCCCTTGGTAAGCATCCGGTTGGGGTCGGCAAAGCCAACCACGATAAGACCGTACTTCGGTTCTTTATCCTGGATGGTATGCCCTCCGGCGATGACCACCCCCGCCTCGCGCGCCTTCTCAGCTCCGCCCCGGAGAATGGCGGACAGGATTTCCACCGGCAGATCCGGCGGCAAAGCCGCCACATTCAACGCCAGGAATGGGACGCCTCCCATGGCGTACACATCCGAGAGGGCATTGGCTGCCGCAATGGCGCCGTAATCATAGGGATCATCCACCACCGGGGTGAAGAAATCGGTGGTGACAATCAAAGCGCGCCCATCCGGCAAACGCCAGGCAGCCGCGTCGTCAGGCTCGCCCAGACCAACCAGCAGGTCGGGGTAGTCCTCGGAATTAAATATCCCCTTGAGAGGGCGCAGCACCTGCGCCAGCGCATCAGCGCTTAACTTGGACGCTCAACCAGCGCAACTGGAGAGACTGGTGAGACGAATCTGTTTGCCGGACATTGACATCGTTCTTGGACCTCAGGGTGTTTGGGTGGGAAGAGGCGTCGGCAGAGGCGTTGGGAGAGCTGGGGTCGCCTCGGGGTTGGTCGGCTGCAGGGTGGGCAGCGGCAACAGATAGGGCGCGTTGTTTGGCACCAACATGACCTGGATGCCTGGGGCAAGCCTGGTGATGTACTGGTAGGTCAGCAAATCCGGCTTATCTTCCAGGGCGGCGGCGATGAGTTCCAGGGCTTTAGCCTCCGCTTCCGCCTGGATCAGGCGCGCATCGGCGTCGCCCTTAGCCCGGATGACAACGGCGTCTGCCTGCCCTTGCGCCTGTTGGCGAGCCTGCTCGGCTTCCTGCTTGCGCTGCTCGACCACGAACTTTGCCTGTTGGGCTTGCTGTTCGGCAATCTGCTTCTGCTCGACCGAGGCGGCGTATTCGGGTGAGAAGGTGATGTTGCGCAAGACAAAGTCAATTAAAATCAGACCGTTTTCTTCCAGTTTCTTGCGCAATTGCTCGGCGATGCTCTGGGTCAATTCGGTGCGCTTAGTGCTGTAGACCGCCTGGACGCCGTACTGGGAAACCGCATCGCGCATAACCCCCCGGGTCAGAGGACGGACGAGCTCATCGGTGTATCGATCCTGCCAGGCAATATGCACATCTACAACTTTTTGCGGGTCAATGGCGTATATCACCGAAGCATCCAGGAAGATTTCCTGTCCATCGGAAGTGCGCGCCGCTACCGAGTCGTCTCCCTGAACCATGCCCTCCAAGGGAGCGATGGACATGGTATAAGTCTGCTTGGAGATAGGATAACGTACCACGTTTTCAAAGTATGGGATGATCCAGCGCAGACCAGGTTGCAAAGCCTGCTCGCGATAACCTTTGGGTGCCACGGCTGAGATAACCACCCCGCGTTCGTCTGGCTGGACGAAAACCAATCCGGCGCTGACGGTGGTCAGAAGCAACGCCAGGATTACGGTGACGATGATGGCGGTGGACAGGATTCCTACCTTGAGGCGACGCGAAACGCGCATCACAGCGAGTCCAATCAGAACCAGGACAACCAGCCATAAAAACGCTGAGAAACCCTGCAGTACGCTTGCGATGTTCATCTTTTTCCTCCTGAAATTACAAGACTGAGGTGGATTATACCGTAACCTGTATCTCTGGACTCAACTGTTGTCGCCCTGAAAAAATCGTGATACCATCCAACCATGCGCACCTTCCCGGGCAAGGTCAGGGAAATACGGATTGATTTAATGGGGCAGGCGGCGGCGTGGATTATCTGCCCAAAGAAGGTTATCCCCCCTCCGGGACGCTATTTATGGGCGTCTCATCCTGGGGCAATTTTGGGGACGCCGTTATTCCTGGAACGCGCCCTGGAAGACGGTTTTCTGGCAGCTCCCCCTGTGCCTTTGTCCTGGGAGCCGGGCGATAGGCTGACCTTGCGCGGTCCGCTGGGGCGGGGTTTCAAGTTGCCCCTGTCCACCCGCCGCCTGGCTTTGGCTTCGTTTGTTCCAGGCGCAGCTCGCTTATTGCCCCTGGCAGGGCAAGCAATCCAGATCGGCGCAGAGGCGGCGTTATATTGCGACTTTCCCCTGCCAGGGTTGCCCTCTGCTCTGGAGGCGAGCCCGTTGAGCGATTTACCCGAGGCATTGGATTGGGCTGATTACCTGGCGTTGGATTTATCCCTGAAACAACTCCCGCTGTTGCGCGAATACCTGGGAGGCGATACGCGGAATCTCGCAATCCCGCCCGGTCAGGCGCTGCTGAGTACGGATATCCCCTGCGGCGGGACGGCGGAGTGCGGCGTATGCGCAATCAAGACTCGCCGCGGTTGGAAGCTCATTTGCGAAGATGGACCGGTTTTTGAGCTTGGCGAGGTTTGGGACGGTACAGTTTGAATTCCGATGTTATATGGAGACGTAGATAAGGATGAGTGTCCTGGCATTTTTTGCACACCCAGATGACGAGACCATGTTAGCCGGAGGCACACTGGCGTTGCTGGCGCGAAGCGGTTTTAATGTGCATTACCTGTGCGCTACGCGGGGCGAAGGCGGCGAAGCGGGCGATCCGCCATTGTGCAAAGAGGATGAACTTGGGCAAACCAGAGAGAAGGAACTGGTCTGCGCGGTGCAGAAATTGGGCGGACGCAGCCTCACTTTTCTGGATTACATAGACCCGCGGGTTGGTCCGGATAATCAATTATTCGCCTATACCGATAATCTCACCTACCTGGCAGGTCAAATCGCCGCCACCATCAAACAATTTGCCGTTCAGGCAATCATCACCCATGGCTCAAACGGCGAATATGGGCACCCTGCGCACAAGGTCAGCCATCAGGCGGTCCGCCTGGCGGTCGCCTCCTTTCGGGAAAAGGCGCCGCTCTTTTACACGGTTTCGGCTGCCTTTGAGGGGCACCCCAAACCACACCTGGCAAATGCGGACGAGCCTGCGCACCTGATACTGGACATCCAGCCGGTACTCTCGGTGAAGACCGAGGCTGCGCTATGTCACCGCACCCAGCACGCTCTCTTCGTCCGGCGGGCTTCCAAAGAAGCGGGGCGTCCGCTCAGTGTGCCTGAGGTGATCTCCCGCCTGGAGAGCCTGCATCGGGTTCACCCGCCGGTGAACGGCAAGGTGGATGATCCGCTGGCGGATGCGCTCAAACCCTGGTTGGTTCACGGCGACCAGGGGACTCCTTGAAAGGTTCAATATGACCTTGTTCGAGGGGCATAGGATGACCAAATACAGCCTGGAATTCGAGCGACCGCTGATGAACGCAGCCGGCAGCCTGGGCTTCGTTCCCGATTGGCGGAAAACCCCTGAACTGGGGAGCCTGGGGGCGTTTGTGACCAACCCCCTCAGCCTTGTAAGGCGCGCCCCAGCCGGTAACAGGCGGTTTCAGCCATTTCCGGGCGGGTTCCTGATTCATAGCGGTTACCCAAACCCGGGGTTGCGCGAGGCGATTCGCCGTTATAGCCAACAATGGGAACGACAGTCCCTCCCGATTTGGGTGCATCTGCTGGCTCAGAACCCGGGTGAATTGGAAACCATGATCCGCATGCTGGAAGGGCGGGCAGGTGTGGCTGGGGTTGAGGTCGGGCTGGCGGCGGAGGTGGGCTTACGGGAGGCTCAGGCGATAACCGCAGCCGCCCTTGGGGAGTTGCCCGTCATCCTGCGCCTGCCTCTCGAACGCGCTCTGGAGCTTGCCCGTCCGGTGATGGAAGCCGGCGCTTCGGCGGTCAGCCTGGGACCACCGCGCGGCGCCCTGCCGACCCCAGAGGGGGGTATCGTTTCCGGGCGCATATACGGACCTGCGGTATTTCCCCAGGCTTTGGAGATGGTGAAATCGCTGGCAAGGATGGGGATTCCGGTGATTGGCGCGGGGGGCGTGTATCAACCCCAGGATGGGGAAGCCATGTTGGCAGCCGGAGCGATTGCAGTGCAGATTGATGTCGTCCTGTGGCGCGGTTGGCAGGACTGAGGCAAAAGATTCGATTGAATCGACCTGCCTGGGGCAACTTCAGAGGGGCTCAAACGATGCCAGATTCCGGCTCGCGCTCCATCCAGATGGTGACTGGTCCATCGTTGGCAATCTCGACCAGCATATGCGCCCCAAACTCGCCGCATTGGGTAGGTACACCCTGCTCTCTCAGCAGCTCGGCGAAACGCTCAACCAGAGGTCTGGCAATCTCCGGGGGGGCGGCATCGGTAAAAGACGGACGGCGTCCCTTGCGGGTATCGGCGTAGAGAGTGAACTGCGATACCACAATCGCCGCCCCCCCAATATCCAGCAGGGAGAGATTCATCTTCCCCGCCTCATCCTCAAAGATGCGCAAAGCGGCGATTTTATCCGCCAGGTAGCGCGCCTCTTCCTCTCTGTCCCGCGGGGCAATTCCGAGCAGAATCACCACTCCCTGACCGATTTCGGCAAGCGTACACCCCTGAACGCTCACCCGTCCGCTTTTCACCCGTTGCACGACAACTCTCATGGCTAAGGCAACCCGATGGCTTCTTTGACCTCTGTAATTGTCTGGCTGGCGATGGCTTTGGCGCGCCGCCGACCGTCTGCCAGCACGTCCCATACGGCATTGGGTTGGCGGGCGATCTCTGCCCGGCGGGAACGGAAGGGTTCCAGGTAGGCGTTCAGATTCCGCGCCAGCAGCTTTTTACAGTCCACGCAGCCAATCCCGGCGCGCCGGCATTCTATATTAACAAACTCAACTTCCTCCGGTGAAGAGAACACCTTGTGCATCGAAAAGACATTACACACATCCGGATTCCCCGGATCGCTGCGGCGGATGCGCTGCGGATCGGTGACCATCTGCATCACCCGTTGTTGGGTTTCCTCGGGCGTGGCAGCCAGCTCGATATGGTTATTGAGGCTTTTGCTCATCTTTTGCTGTCCATCAATGCCAAGAACCTTTGGGTATTCGGTCGCCTTCATCTGCGGCTCGATCAGGACGTTGGTGTTGTAGCGGTAATTGAAGGAACGCACCAGCTCGCGGGCAAATTCGATGTGCGGCTCCTGGTCAACCCCGACCGGAACCAGGTTGGCTTTGTAGAGCAGGATATCAGCGGACATCAGCACCGGATACCCGACCAGACCATAATTGACATTGTGCGGCTGCTGGCGCGCTTTCTCCTTGAAGGTCGGCAGGTCGGTGAGCTTGCCCAAAGGGGTGACCATGGACAAAATGAGGTGCAATTCGGCGACTTCGGGTACCTGGGATTGGATGAAAATAATCGACTCATCCGACCGGATGCCGGCTGCCAGCCAGTCAAGCGCCATTTCATAGATATTTTGACGCAGGTTTTCGGTGGTCTCAATTGTGGTCAATGCATGCAGGTCAACGATGCAGTAGATGCACTCGTATTCATCCTGCAAGGCGACATAGTTTTTGATTGCACCCAGGTAATTTCCCAGGTGCTGGCGACCGGTGGGGCGAGCGCCCGAAAATACCCTCCCCTTTTTTGTTTTCGTCATAGACCCTCCTTTAGCAATTTGCGGATGATGTGGGTTACTTCTCCCGGCTCGGCATGACGGTGGGTCGCAAGTTTGGAATAAATCAGCTTCCCGTTGACGCTTACCTCGAAACGTCCTCCGTCAGATGGAACCAGATTGATTGATTCAATCTCAGGCTCAAATTCTTTGAGCAATTCAGCTGTCAGACCGACGGCGCGATCGGTATAGCGTCAAACAGCGCAATAGACCAGTTCGATTTTTAAAAGCATCTGATACACTCCCAAATAGAAAATAAACACCCCGTCGGTGATCCAACGGGGTGAATTAAGCCAGTCTCACTCTTATAGGGTATCGCCCGCCGAATAGGAAAAGCGATGGGCTGATACCCGTTGCCTGGGTAACGGAGGCTAACCCGGCGCAGGCTACTCAGCGGTGGGATACGCTTTTCACCTTGCAGCTCAGAGGTCCATTCAGCGCCTGCGCTCGGGCGGGTTTCTCAGCAACTACCGCTCTCTTTACCGCCGCTTTGACGCTTACTCGTCCTCTTCAACGCTTTTATAGTTTCTCAAAGTATATCACAACTCTGATGATGCGCTCAAACTACCCTCGTGAACGCTTCGGGACGATTCTTGCTCACCCATTCGCAGGCGCTCTTTTGCGAGATTATGCTAAAATTTAATCAGAAATTTTAGTGTTTTACCAGAGGTTGATAAATCAATTCTGAGCTTATGCAGGGCGGTAAGCTGAGAGAAAATCGTTTGTCGCAGCCCTATGTTTGAGGTGATATATGACCCAAACACTTGACCTTCGCCCCTCTCCAATAGCCGGACAATGGTATCCAGATAACCCCAGCCGGCTGGCAGCCAGCGTGGATGCTTACCTGGAAGCTGCCCGCCTGCCGGAGTTGAACGGCGAGCTGGTGGCGGTGATGACGCCCCATGCCGGTCATCGTTATTCCGGACCGGTGGCTGGCTATGCTTTTGCCGCTGTGCGCGGGATGCAGCCCAACCTGGTGGCGGTGGTATCGCCGATGCATTACCCCGCCCGCGAACCTCTGCTCACCAGCGCGCATGATGCTTATGTCACGCCGTTGGGGATAATCCCGGTAGATCACGACGCCCAGCAGGCGCTGGATGCCTACCTTCAGGTCGAACTGGGCTATGGCTTGGCGACCGTCAGGCATGACCCGGAACATTCGCTTGAGATTGAGCTGCCGTTTCTCCAACGCGCCTTGAAAAATGAATTCAACCTGCTGCCGATCATGGTGCGCGATGCCAGCATCCGCGTCGCTCGCGGCTTGGGACGGGCTTTGGCGAAGGTGGTGGGAGGTTATGACGCCTTAATGGTAGCCAGCACCGATTTATCCCATTTTTACAACCAAAGCACAGCGCGTCTGCTGGACCAGGAGCTTTTGCGTCGGGTGGAGGCTCTGGACCCTGCTGCGGTGCTGCAAGCTGAGGAGGAAGGCGTGGGGTTTGCCTGCGGTCGCGGCGCGCTTGCGGCGGTGCTTTGGGCATCTCTGGAACTCGGGGCTGACACGGTGAAAATTTTGAATTACGCCACATCGGGCGATGTGACCGGAGATTATAGCCAGGTCGTCGGTTATGCCGCCGCAGCCATCTTGCGTACGCATACGGACTGATCGGCTATCCCTTTTCTGACGGACGTTTTATCCTGTGTTATGGAGCTTTTTACTCATCCTGGCGCTGGTGGCGCTGAATGGTTTCTTTGTCAGCGTGGAATTTGCCGCGGTGGCTTCGCGGCGGGCGCGGATTGAAATCCTGGCGGATGAAGGCAATCCGGCGGCGAAAATCGTTAAAGGTTGGTTGGAAAACCCGGCTGGGCGCGATCGTCTTATCGCTGCATCTCAACTGGGAATTACAATCGTCTCGCTGGCTTTAGGGGCGACGGGTGAAAACACCTTTGAGGCTTTGCTGGAGCCCTTTTTTCGCAATTTGAGTCTACCCCCCGGTTGGCTTTCATTGAGACCCATCGCCTCCACTCTTCCGCTTGTGCTAGCCCTGACCATCGTTACCAGCCTGCATGTCGTCCTGGGCGAACAGGTGCCAAAAGTGGCTACGTTACATAACCCTGAGCGATTCGCCCTGTTATCGGCGCAGCCGATGCACCTTTTCTCCCGGATTTTCAGGTGGTTTATCAACCTCCTGGACTGGGCTACCCGACAAATCCTGACCCTGCTGGGACTGCAAATGGTGGGAGAACACCTGACTCTGCACACCATTGAAGAAATTCGCCAGATTCTGGATGAATCAGAGGTGGGCGGGGTTATTCAACCCCCGGAACGGGAGATGCTGGATGCCATCTTTGATTTGGGCGATTTGTTGGTGCGCCAGGTGATGGTCCCCCGCACAGGTGTAATCGCTGTGGAAGCCGACGCGCCGCTGGATGAGGTCATCGCCCTGGCGACCCAATCCACTTATACAAAGTTCCCAGTTTACGAGGACAACCTGGATCAAATTCTGGGAATCATCCACGTCAAAGAATTGCTCCGCGCCATGCAGTCTGACAGTTGCCGGGATTGTACCGCCCGTTCTTTGGTGCGCGAAGCAATTTTTGTCCCCGAAACGCTCACCGTCAGCGCATTGCTGCAAAAATTCCGCGAATACCGCCAGCACATCGCGATTGTGATGGACGAGTATGGCGGAACCGCAGGGCTGGTCACCCTGGAGGACTTGCTGGAGGAGATCGTCGGAGAGGTCAGCGACCCCTTTGATAAAGCCACCCCGGATATTGAGCAATTGCCCGATGGCACCAGCTTGATTGATGGCATGGCGTTGATTGAAGAAGTTAACCAGGAGCTGGGTTTAAACCTGGTCGAACCCGATTACGACACGATAGCCGGGTATGTGTTGGGGAAGTTGGGGCGCATCCCGCGCTTGAATGATGTCGTCGAGGGCGATGGCGTCCGCTTACGGGTGGAAGCCATGGACGGAATGCGCATCAGCCGGGTGCATCTCACCAAACTGAACCCAGATGCGAAAAGCGATTAAGCCAGCCATTTGACCCTCCCGGTTTGATTGTTTTCCGGTATTGATATGACAACTTACGTTGAAGTCGCGGTTAATGTGCCTCATGTAAACGAGGTATTCCATTATCACCTGCCTCCGGAAATGGAGGGGCTGATTCAGGCGGGGCAACTGGTCGAAGTCCCGTTTGGCAGGCAACAGGTGCAGGGGGTGGTGCTGCGCTTTGTGGATACTCCGGAAATATCCCAAACCAAAGCGGTTACAGCGCTGCTCGATCCCTTGCCGGTCTTGTTCCCCGCTCAGATTCAACTGGCGCGCGAGCTGGCGCAAAGCACGCTATCGCCTCTGGCAGCCTGGATTGAGGCGATGTTGCCCCCTGGATTGAGCCAGCAAGCGGATTATCTCTACTCGATTCGGCGCGAGAGGTCTGCCTCGAGCATTAAGCCGCTGAGCAAGGCACAAATCAGGCTTCTCAACCTGCTGACAGAGAGGGGGGCGTTACGCGGGCGACAGATTGACCAGAGCCTGCCCCGGCTCAACTGGCGCGCTGCAGCCCGGGGGCTGGTCAGCCGGGGGTTACTGACGGTGCAACCGGTTTTGCTTGAGCCAGCGGTGCGTCCCAAGATGGCGCGCACGGCGCTGTTAGCCTGCCCGCCCGAGAAAGCCGAAGCTCTAATGCCCCGGCTGGCGAAATCCGGTTCGACTGCTCTCTCGCGGCGGCAAGCCATGCTGCGTTATCTGATGAAAGAAAGGGCGCCTGTCCAGGTCAACTGGGTGTACGCTGAAAGCGGCGGCAACCTGGCAGACCTGCGCCGCCTGGAAGAAATGGGATTGGTGACTTTGGGCGAGACCGAGGTCTGGCGCGATCCCTTGACAGGCATTGATTACCTGCCATCCGAGCCGCCCGCCCTGACACGCGACCAAAAAGAATGCCTCTCAGCCATTGAGAAGGGGCTGCGGGCAGCCCAGGCAGGAGAGAAGGTTGCGCCGTATTTGCTGCACGGCGTCACGGGGTCGGGCAAGACAGAGATTTACCTGCACGCCGTTGAAATTGTTTTGCAAAGCGGCAAACAGGCGATCATCCTGGTACCTGAGATTTCGCTCACCCCGCAGATGGTGAGGCGCTTTCTGGCGCGTTTTCCGGGTAGAGTGGGGTTGATCCATTCCCGCCTGTCTCCAGGCGAGCGTTATGATACCTGGCGTCGCATCCGAAGCGGAGAGCTGGATGTTGTGGTAGGACCACGCAGCGCGCTGTTTTCACCTCTACCCCGCCCCGGTTTAATCGTACTGGACGAATGCCATGACCAATCGTATTACCAGAGCGAACCGCCTTTTTACCATACCATGGAGGCTGCGCTTGCCTACGCCCGCCTGATCGATGCAGTCTGCGTCTTCGGATCAGCCACACCGGATATCATCAGCACTTATCAGGCAGCCAGGGGGAACTGGCATTACCTGCGCCTGCCTGAACGCATCCTGGCTCACCGACAGGCTGTCCGAGCCCAGATTGAGAAACTGCGCCTGACATCGCGTTACCGTCCCTTCGAAGAAGAGGCAGATGTGATTGACCTGCCGCCGGTGCAGGTGGTGGACATGCGCCAGGAGTTACGTGAAGGCAACCGCTCAATCTTCAGCCGGGAGCTTCAGCAGGCGCTTGGACAGGTATTGGAAAATGAGCAACAGGCGATCCTTTTTCTGAACCGCCGGGGCACCGCCACTTATGTCTTCTGCCGGGATTGCGGCTACGCCTTACGCTGCCCCCGCTGCGATCTCCCTCTGACTTTTCATTCTCCACAGGCGGCGCTCACCTGTCATCACTGCGGTTACCAACGCCGAATGCCCACCGCTTGCCCACAATGCGGCAGCAGCCGCATTCGGCAATATGGCACCGGAACAGAGCGGGTGGAGGCTGAGGTCTTAGAGCTGTTCCCCAACGCCCGCACCTTGCGCTGGGATTACGAATCCACGCGTAAGAAAGGCGCCCATGATGAGATTTTGAGCCATTTCAGCGCTCACAGGGCGGATGTGCTGATTGGGACGCAGATGCTGGCAAAGGCCTTGGATTTACCCCTGGTGACCCTGGTGGGGGTGGTGCTGGCAGATGTTGGGTTGAACCTCCCTGACTATACCGCCGCCGAACGGACCTTTCAGGTGCTTGCCCAGGTGGCTGGGCGGGCTGGGCGCAGTCCCTTGGGGGGCAGGGTGATCTTGCAGACTTTTCAGCCAGATCATTATGTGATTCAGGCTGCTGCCCGTCACAGTTACCGCAGTTTCTACCAAAAAGAGCTGGGCTATCGCCGTCAGCTCGGATATCCACCCTTTACCCAGATTGTCCGACTTGAATTTCGACACACCGACCCTTACAAAGCTGAACAGCAAGCCCGTAGGCTGGGCGCGCAAATTCAACGCTGGATTCAGGAAGAAAAGCGTTCGTCCACCGAAGTGATTGGACCTGCGCCTTGTTTTTATGCTCGCATCGGTGGGCTTTATCGCTGGCAAATCGTGATCCGAGGACCGGACCCGGTCTCCTTGCTCCGCGGACGCAATATTAAGGAATGGCGAATCGAGGTAAACCCGCCATCTTTGCTATAATATGGGCGAATAATTTGCGCCACAAACGCATTCGAGGAGTATCCTATGCAACCAACCCGGCATGAAGTGCTTACCTGGGCGGATGTCGATCGCCTGATAGACTATCTGCTCCCCCAGTTTGAGGTGGAATTCGAAGCCATGGTCATGATCACCCGGGGTGGGATTATCCCCGGTGGATTGCTGGCAGAAGCGATGGGAATTACCCATATCCTGACAGCCGCGGTTGACTTTCCAGCCCAGCTTGAGATGGAACGCGCCCGTTTGATGGCTTGGCCTAAATTCATCCAATTCCCAGAAGACCAACTTTTGAGTGGACGGCGTACGCTCGTGGTGGATGACGTGTGGGGTTCTGGGAGGACGATCGCCGCAGTCAAGACCCGGGTTGCATCGGCGGGCGGGAATCCCTCGACATGCGTTTTACATTTCAATCCATACCGCAATTTATTCGGCAACGCCCGTCCAGATTATTATGCAGCCATCACCGATGCGTACATCGTCTACCCCTGGGAGATTGACCGGGGAGCCGATAAAGCGTTGTTGGACCGAACCCCTCAATTCCCGTCTTAGAAAGGCGAATCGTTCCGCGCTATGAGAATTGCGCTGGTGGGGGATGTCCATGCCAATCTGCCTGCGTTGGAAGCTGTTCTGTCCCATGCCAGGCAAAACGGCGTGCATCAGATTTGGAATACGGGGGACTTTGTCGGTTACGGCGCTTTCCCGAACGAAGTAATCGAAATGTTGCGCCAGGCGGGCGCGCTGAGTATCGTCGGTAATTACGATCTCAAGGTGGTCAATTTTCCCAGGAAAAAACCGAAATGGCGCAAGAGCAAACGCACGGAAAAATATCTGGCGTTCAAATGGGCGTACAAAAATCTCAAGCCTAAGAACCGCCGCTATCTGGCAAGGTTGCCGGAAGAGGCGCGCTTCGAACTGGAAGGCAGGCGTTTTTTAATCACCCACGGCAGTCCAGCTTCCAGTGAGGAGCACCTCACCCCGGAAACCCCCTGGGGGCGTCTGAAGCAGCTCGGCGAGATTGCCCAGGCGGAGGTGATCATCTGCGGACATTCTCACCAGCCCTTTGCCAGGCTGGTGGGTCAGACCTGGTTCATAAACACCGGCAGCGTGGGTCGTCCTGGCGACGGCGACCCACGCGCCTGCTACGCCATTTTAGATATCAGCCCAGGTTGCTTTCGGGTGGAACACTTCCGGGTTGAATATGATATCCCTCGCGCCGCAGCCGCGGTGCGCCGAAACGGCTTACCCGAGGCTTTTGCTCAAATGATCTTGCAGGGCTACGACCTGGAGACCATCCTCGAGGATCTGGACTCTCCAGAGCAACGGGGGTAAATCTCACAGGGTTGCGACAGCTGAAGCCAGGTTCTGCTGGAACTCGGGGCGGTTGAAATAGGCCCAGGTTTCCCGAAAAGACTGCATCAGACGCTGGCGCTCATTGTAGCGGTAGATCATGTAGGTTAAGATCGTTTCTGGGCTT
>JBBIPD010000027.1:0-15473 GCA_037443025.1 Chloroflexota bacterium | reverse complement strand
AAAATTATACCCATAATACCCCTATGGGTTATGGCTATAAGGCGCAAATCACCCGCGGTAAAACTCTTGATCGCATCCGGGTTGGACTCATCCAGGCAGAGCGCGCATGGTAGAATCATTTCGCTCTCACTATCCTAATCATCCAGAGGCGTCAAAGATGGAACTGTCTGAAATTTACCAACACGTCATCGAGGGCAATGCCCCTTCCGTCCAGGAAGGGGTGCAGTCGCTCCTCAATCAGGGGGTGGCAGCGGAGACGATTCTCAATCAGGCTTTGATCGCTGCTATGAACGAGGTGGGCAGGCTTTACGAAGAGGGCGAATTTTTTGTGCCTGAAATGTTGATCGCTGCGCGTGCGATGCAAGCCGGGCTGGCTCTCCTGAAACCCCACCTGGTGCAAAGGGGGGTCAAGGCGGCTGGCAGGGTGGCTATCGGAACCGTAAAAGGCGACCTGCACGATATCGGCAAGAATCTGGTGGCGATGATGCTGGAGGGCGCTGGTTTCGAGGTGCAAGACCTGGGGGTGGACGTACCCGCGGAAGCCTTTGTCCAGGCTGCCAGAGACGGCGCTCAAGTCATTGGAATGTCTGCCTTGCTGACCACAACCATGACCAACATGCCGTCCACCCTGCACGCCCTGCAGGCAGCTGGCTTGCGCCAGCAGGTCAAGGTCATTATCGGCGGCGCCCCGGTGACCGTAGAATTCGCCCAGAAAATCGGGGCAGACGCCTATGCCCCAGACGCCTCCGGCGCGGTCAAAGCTGTGCGCCAACTGTTCACCCAGCTAAGCTGAGCTAAGCCTGCGCAGCCTTGAGGAATTCCCGCATAATCTCCTGTTCAAAATCGCCATAATTAGATAAAATTTAGCCGGTTTGCTCAGCAGGGAGGAGTAACAATCGACTATTTTTTAAGAAGGGGTCATGTATGAAAAAGTCAGGATCGAGATTAGAACATCCCCGGCTATGGGCGCTTACTATTATTGGTATCATCATCTTCGCCTTCAGCATTGCGCCTTCAAGCACAGCGCTAGCGTTATCAACGACAACGGTCAATACGACCTCCATTTCGGATAACCCCGGCGATGGCAAATGCGACCTTTGGGAAGCTCTCCAGGCAATAGCCAATTACAATGACGGCGTTGACAGCGACAATAATGGGTCTATCAAGACCTATCATGAATGTTCTACCGGTCCCGGTCCCCATTTGGTGGTTTTCAGCGGTCCGGCGGCAGGCGGTACCATCACCCTGCCCACCAACCTCCACAATCGCCCCTTCTCGGGCTTGCCATTTATCACCGACAATGTGACCATCACCGGTCCGATGGTGATTGACGGCGGCGGTGCGGCGGTCAATTCACACATTTTCTATACAAATGGCGGCGCGGTATTGACCCTGACCAACCTGGTCCTCCAAAATGGCTATACCAGCGGGGGCGGCGGCGCAATCATTGGGTACGGAGGGGACGATGTCATCAATATCATCGCCTCCAGCATCCAGAACAACCGCGCCGAGGGCAACGGCGGCGCCATCAATATTGCAGGACAACTCAATGTCCTGGCGTCCAACTTCTCCGGCAACAAAGCGCTGGGGCTGGACCTGAACGGCACCGATTACCCGGGCATGGGCGGCGCCATCTACCAGACCGGCTACAACAGCCTGAATATCTCATTGACCAATTTTGCAGGCAATATCGCCTCTGACGGCGGTGGGGCAATCGCCACCAGCGCCGACTCGGGGCAGATTTCCGATTCGGTCTTCAACGGCAACATCGTGGACGACGATGTACCGACCGAAACCACCCAAGGCGGCGGGGCGATCCATAACTCTGGCAATAATTCAAACAAGGGCATCATCATTGTCCGCACAGCGTTTAACGGCAACCTGAGCTTCGATGCCCCCGGGGGAGCGATCTTCAACGCCCCCGATGGCTATCTGCAGGTGAGCGATAGCTCTTTCAACGGCAACATCGCTGGCGACCTGACCACTGAGACCCTGGGCGGCGCCATCTACAACCAGGAAGTCCTGGTCGTCCGCCGGGTGATGTTCCTGGGGAATGTCGCCTCACGCGGCGATGGCGGAGCGATTGCCAATGACCGCACCGGGGAAGCCACATTTGCGAATGCAACCTTCACCGCCAACGGCGCTCCCGATGGCAACGGCGGGGCGATTTGGAACGGCAACACCCAGCAAGGCGGTCCAGCGTCTAAGGTGTATCTCTATAACTCGACTTTTTCGCTCAACGCTTCACCCAACGCCGGCGCGGCGATCTTCAACCAGAGCGATGGGCAACACACGGTCTCGTTGGCAAACACCCTCATTGACGGTCTTGGGATTGCCGGCAATAGCTGCAACGAGGGACTGACCTCCCTGGGGCATAATATTGACAGCGCCGAAAGCTGTGGTTTGAGCGATCCCACCGACCAATCCAACACTGACCCCAAGCTGGAGACCCTGAAATTCAACGGCGGACCGCTGGTCTCCCTGCTCTCCCATGCCTTGGCATCTGACAGCCCCGCCATCGGCGCTGGAGATAACGATATTTGCGCCAATGACTACGTGCAGAATCTGGACCAGCGCAGCGACCCGCGCCCCAAGGGCGGCAGTTGCGACATCGGCGCTTTTGAAGCCGACGGTAAAGCTGCCGGTTACGGCTCTGAGCCGGTGCCGCCCGGACCGATTGTGATCGGCAATACCAGCGTCGGCGTCTCCATCACCAACACCTTCAAGATCATCAGCACCAGCAATATGGCTGTCGAGGTGAGCAATCCACAGATCACCGGCAGCGACGCCGGGGATTTTCAGGTGCTGACGCCTTTCCCGGTCAGCACCAGCTTCCAGTCAGAGGTCGTCATACAATGTAATGCGACAAGCGAAGGCAGCAAGACCGCTCAACTCTCTTTCGCGACCAACGCTTCCAACCTCCCCGCGGTCAGCTACGAGTTGCGATGCAATGTTTATCCTGCGCAAACGCCCGGCTATGGCTCTCATCCGTTGCCGTCTGGCACGCTTGATTTTGGCGAGGTTCAGGTTGGCAGTTCTGCCAGCGTGGACCTGACCTTTTTCGAGACCGGCAACGCCACCCTGAACGTTGGCGGCGCAGATTTGAGCGGCGCCAACCCGTTCGAGTTCACCTTCAACGCGTTCGACGACAGCATCAATGACGGCGAAGCGCCGGTGGTCCTACCGATTGCCTGCACCCCGCAGGACTATGGTTTGCGCACGGCAACCCTGACCCTCGCTACCACCGATCCGACCCAACCCAGCGTCAGTTACAACCTGATTTGCGAAGGGGTCGCGCCGCCCTCGCCTCCACTCGCGCCTCCCTCGACCGAATTGAATAGCTTGCAATCAACCAGCGCCTTAGATGGAGCATATGATGTGGCGGTCAGCCCGGATGGTTTGCACGTCTATGTCACCAGTTATGTGGATGACACCCTGACCGTCTATGCCAGAGACACCGGCAGCGGAGAGCTGACTTATATCATGTCCACCACCAATGCAGACATGATCGGTCCGGCGATGCTGGAGGTCAGCCCCGACGGAACCCAGGTGTACGTCACAGCCATTGACAGCGATTCGTTCTTGATATACCGGCGAGACGCCAGCACGGGGATCATCACCCTGCAGGATGTCTATACCGAAGGCGACGGCGGCGGAAGCGTCACGGGTCTGAATTATCCCTACGGTATAGTGGTCAGCCCGGATGGGCGTTTTATTTACGTCGCCAGTTTCTTCAGCAACGCCATCGTCACCTTCTATCGGGATACAGATGGATACGTTGGGTATCAGGGCGCTCTGGTGGATAATACCTACCTGTCCAATGCTTATATCCCGGTCATCAGCCCAGATGGGAAGCATGTCTATGTCAGCGGCGGCGCCACCAGCGGCTCGCCGGATGACGGTTACGTGACCGCTTACGAGCGAAACATCCTGGACGGCTCGCTGACTTTTATAGACCATCACTACGACGGCGAATTGCTCGGTTGCTATATCATCTGCCTGTATCTGAATGGTTTGAGCGGCGCTTGGGGTATCACGGTCAGCCCGGATGGGGCGCAGGTGTACCTCGCCAGCTACTATGACGACGCGGTGGTGCGCTTCAACCGCAGCCCGTTTAACGGCAAACTCACCTTTGGTGGTTATGTCAAAGATGGTCTGGCGCAGGTTGAGGCAGGGGATGTAGTCGAAGCGGTCCAGGCAGAAGGATTGAATGGCGCCATGAGCGTCAAGGTCAGCCCAGACGGACGCTACCTCTACGCCACCGGCAACCTCTCAGACGCCGTGGCGGTATTCGAGCGAAACTCGAAAACCGGTCAGTTAACTCAGGTGCAGACTCTGAGCGCCGCCTGGCTCCCCGCCCTGGATGGGGCGCGCGAGTTGGGACTCAGCCCAGATGGCGCCTCGCTTTATGTCACCGGTTACCTGGCGGACGCTGTCAGCGGTTTTCAGCTTGCCAATCCGGTTCCCACGCTTTCCAGCCTGCTGCCAGCTTCCGCCTCACAGGGCAGCGCAGGCTTCAAGTTGCGCGTGAAAGGCGAGAACTATGTACCAGGGACGACAGCGTATATCAGCGGTCAGGCGCGACCGACACAATTCATCCACCCTGGCGAGCTGGAGGTGGAGCTGGCGCAGGCGGACCTGGGCGCAGTTGGCGTGCTCACGGTGGAGGCGGTCAACCCTGCACCAGGCGGGGGTCCAGCGGTGAAGAGCCTGCTTTTCAGCGTGAACGGGGCTGGGCAGAATCCCATCCCCTCGGTGGATTGGTTGTTGCCGGGAGGCGTGGATGCCGGCGACCCGGGGCTGACCCTGGCGATCCACGGCGCCAATTTTGTCAATGGCGCGACGGTTCAATGGAACGGGCAGACGCGTTCAGCTACGTTCATCGGCAGTGGAGAGCTGTGGATAGACCTGGCATCTGAGGAGTTGCGTATCCCGGGTCCGGTAGTGATTGGCGTGACGAACCCAGGTCCGGGCGGCGGCGCATCCAACAGCGTGATATTCGAAGTCTCTGCTCCTGGAAAAAACCCGCTACCTTCGGTTACGTCAATCCAACCCTGGCTAACCGTGGCGCGCGGCGCGGCGAGCAACCCCTTGACCTTGAGAGTGATGGGGCAGGACTTCATCCCCGGCGCACAGGCGCAGTGGAACGGGCAGGATCGCCCGACGCAGTTTATCGGCGAGAGCGAGCTGTGGGTGACCCTGACCAGTCTGGATGTAGCTTTCGGCGGCTCCGGCGCGGTGACCGTGCTTAACCCCGGTCCAGGAGGCGGCGCCTCGAACCCGGCGTCGTTCACGATTTTCCCCTATGCCGCTTATATGCCATTGACGATAAAATAGGGTGGCAGACTTATTCACTGATAACATCCGCCTGGATGGGATTGCAGCCATTCTGGCGTCCTGGATCGCCCAGCCTGGGCTGGGCGATCCGTCTATTGGATAGAAATGGTGAACATCATGCCGGCGGTTGCTTTTCCCACGCTTCCAGAGGTTGAACGTATCGCTGCCATGAACGACCCCGTTCTGCGCAACCTGCGGATTACCCAGTGCTATCACGAACTGGCATTGGCGATGGTCGGGCGAACCGGGGTAATCGCTAACTGGTGCGCCTTCGCCACCTGGGCTTCGAAACAAGCCGGGCAGACCATTCGCAAGGAAGATTTGGCTCGAACGTTTGAGCATACCCTGGGAGATGACCCGGTTCTGGTGCAAGCGGCTGAAGATGTGGCGGCTGGATTACAGCAAATTGGTATCAAGCTGGGCGTGGATGATATCGTCAGGCTCATCTGGAATGTTTTCGATCCAGAGGCGGCGGTTGCCCACTCAAGCGAGGCGGTCGCCCGCGGCAATCTGAAAGTCTTTGCCGAAATCGGCAGGGAGTTCGCCCGGTTTTACGCGATGTGTCTGGATGACCCGGTGCATGATGATCAAAAAATCGCCGATTTTTGCCAGGGGCTACGCCCCGGCGAGCCGCCGGACGGGCAAGGGTACCTGCGCCGGGCTTTTCTGCGCTACTATCAGGCGTTCTTCGAACCAGACCTCAAGCAGCGCAGCGAACTGTTGCTGCTTGCCAATCTCGAGATCGGTTACCATGAACAGACTCGCTTGCAGCCCGAAATCAACCAGGCGTTGGTCGCCCCCGTCATCACCCCTGAAGCCTTCACCCGGAATTTGCTCAAGGCGCTCCGCCCCAATTGGGGACAGTTAAACAACCTCATCTGGCTGATGATGCGTTTGCTGGGCAGGCTGACCACCCTGGATGCGACCGTCGTCGCCTTCCTTGCAGCCGCCCAACGCCAGACCCAGCGTATCGTCACCGACAGCATGATGACCATTGAACTGCCGCCCAACAGGCTGTTGCGCCTGGGCGACGATCTCCCGCAAGGCTTCCCTGCCATTTTGCAAAAAATAGACAACCCTGATTTGCAGGCTTTGCTGGCGAAAATCGACCCTACCCCGGATAGTCTGGAGGAATCTGGAGCGCAATACTGGGGGGACCTGCCCGATCGCCTGCACTTCATTGCGGATATGTTCCGCTGCTACCAGATGTCCCCAGAGTTGCTGGATCGGCCTTTCATGCCGGGTGAGGTGCCGGATTAAGACCGGGGATGCTCTACCCCCAGCGGTGAACAAAAAATGATAACAACAATCACTGAAGTTAAGCAGAGAATATAGAAGGGCTGCCCCTCTTTCTGGGCAGCCCCGGATAAACGACAGTCGCTTCAACGGCGGTTGGGCTTATTAATCATCATCACCACGGTCATCATAGTCATCATCGTCGTAACGACTGTGGTCGTCGTAACCGTTGGGCGACTTATCGTTGCTTTTATCATCAAAGCGGTCATCGCCAGATTTATTCCGGGAGGATTTATCATCCCTGGAATTGTCATCGCCAGAGCGGTCATCGCCAGACCTGCCGCTATTGGGATTGTCAGCGCCAGCCAGCTCAACTTCACGGATGACGAGCGCGCCATCGGCGTTTTGAATCAGGTGCACTTTGACGCGGGCTCCGGGTTGAATCAGCCCCTTGATTTCGGTGGCGGCGGTGACCAGAAACAACTGACCATCAATTTTCCAGGCGTCGCCTGAGATGGATTCAACAACTCCATAGATTTCCCTCTCACCAGGGCTGCGGCGGTCATCGGCTCTGTTGGCGCTGGGGTTGTTGCTGCGATCATCCGTGAAAACACCCGAAGCCGCCAGCTCAATCTCGCGGGCGGTCAAAGCGCCGTTCGCGCCGGGATAAGCATGCACTTTGACGCGCATGCCGGGTTCTATCACGCCCTTGATTTCAGTCGCGGGGGTAATTTGATACACCTTGCCCTCGATCGTCCAGAAATCGGGGGCGATGGCTTCGACAACGCCCACCACTTCGGTCTCTCTTGAACCGCTGCTGAGATCAGACGAATTTTTGGCGAAGACGTTACCAACTGCAACGATCGCTAACAGGGCTAACACAAACAGTGGGACAAAGAACTTGTAAACGGGTTTCATAGCTGTATCTCCTTTTCGCTATTTGGATATTAATAGGTTGATTTTGTGTTGCACCTGTATTGTTGGAATAGGCACCAAAAAGACGCGGTAGAAATCTAAATACTCACCAAAGATTAACAAATCGCCGCTCCGGCTAAACCTTTTTAGGAAAAAAGCGGCATCGAGCCAATCGTTGTTATTACGAAAGGACAAAAGCGCTGGAAGTCTTTATTCTACCCCTACCACATGGCAACCCTTCGATCACCCATTGACTTTCAGTTTTCCCCCGCTTTGTAGAAACCAGGAAATTTACACAATGTTAACATCTTTGATATTGTCAATAAAATCACAAAAGAATACACTTCACTTGATACAAAGCACACATCGGGCGCATCGAAGCGAATCGGTAAATTTGCTCAATCCTGCCGCCAGGACTATTGCTCACCTGACTGGCTAAAGCACCAATCTGCTTTAGGTGAATTCAGGGACAACGTTTTGGTTTGGCATTTATGCTAGGGAGACCTGTATGAATTCAAACTCTCAATCCCCTGCCGATAAAACTTTCCCCTGCGAGACCTGTCCAATGCGCAAGAAAGCCGAAGCCAATCCAAAGACTTTTTTGGCTCGCTTGTGGCGCTGGCACACCAGCTGGTGTCCGGGTTGGAAAGCCTACCAGGCGCACCTGGCAAAACAAGCGGGGAATTAATCCTACGCCTTTCATGCTGCTCTGCAGATAACACTACAAGAACAGCTCATGATCACGACCACCACCGGGCGCAAGAGTGGATTGCCCCGTCGTCCGGCGATTGAGTTTCACGAGTTTAAGGGTCGTAAGGACGTTTTCAGCGGATGGGAAACTAAGACCGAAATGGTCATCAAATCCATGGGCTTTGACCTCTCACTGGAGAAATTCCTCGCCCAAATAGATCGCCTGACCTTTTTCACCTCTGAACCAACCGACCGACTTACAGGAGTACACAGAATGGATGATCAACCTGCCATAGAATCTGAAAGCAAATCTAAACTGCGCTCACGCTCGAGTAAAAAGCAAGAAATACCCAGCCTGGGTTTGAATATCCCTGAAAAACTGTTCATTCTTTCCATTGACGACGAGCGAGGTGAGATAAAGTCTTCAATCAAGAGCACATTACCTTATGGTTTGGCTGGGGGTTTATTGGCTGAGTTGGCATTGTTGAACAAAGTCCAATCGAAGGCAGCGCGCCTGATAGTGGTGGATTCCACGCCTACTGGCGACGCCTGGTTAGACGGGATTCTGACTGAGATTGCGTCTGCACAAAAACCACGTAAACTGAGCCGTTGGATTGAAATCTTGGGAAGGAAACAAACCATCAAACAAACAGCCGCACGTCTGGCAGACCGCAATGTCATCGGTATTGAAAAGAAGCGCTACTTGTGGATAATCCCATATGATACCTATCCTCAGGTGGACGCCTCGGCGAAGTATTGGGTAAAGCAGCGCTTGCGAGGGATTGTGCTGGCGGGCGAGAAGACCGATGAGTCGGACCTTATCCTAATCAGCTTGCTCAAAGCTTGCGGCTTGTTGCGTCTGTTATTCACCCGAGATGAACGGAAATACGCCAGCAAGAAGGTTGATGCGCTGGTGAAAGGCGAGGTCTTTGGCGAAGCGGTTTCCAGGTTATTGGAACAGGCTCAGGTCGTCGTATCTTTGGCGATGATGCACTAAAAGACTACCCTCTCCCAAATCTGACATCAGACAGCCGCCAGAGACAAAAATAATGGGCGAACAGAAATCCATCAGGGGTTTTGTTCATCTATTCGAACTGATAAGACCCCTTGATATAGGACAATTTCTCGCAAATTAAATCGTCCTTCACCTGAAAGATGTCCACACCCCGAATATGACGATTTACCCCCGCCTTATTCACCCACTCTTGTTTCCAGCGCACAATGCACCGATAACCAGAGCTAAACGCTTCTTCAATTTCGATACGAGCGGAGGGTGCTTCGCCAAAGAAAGCCTGCCAGAATTGGGTCAGCGCATCCTTGCCTGAGTACACAGCGCCATCTGGAGCCGGGTCGGGACTTTCAAACACGCAATCGTCGCTCAGAAGCTGCATTATTCCAGGGACATCTTGCCGATTGAATGCCTCGATGAACTTTAATACAACCCGTATCGCCGACTCGATGCGCGACATGCGGATTGGACTCATATCTCATCTCTCCTTCAGTAAGGTTATTGAACCGATTCCCGCCTTATACAGCAAGTCGGTTCGACGGATTTCCCTACCGATGGGCTTGCCGCCCAATCAAAAAGGCAGCGCCGCTTCTGGCACATAGACCCGGATGGCGGCTTCGCCGTTCACCGGACACTTATACTCGCATATGCCGCAACCGATGCAGCGCTCGCGCAGGACATGTGGCAGTTGTAAGTTAAGTGTGGTGCCGTCTGCCGCCTGCACCTGAATCTCCTCAAGCCAGATGGCTTTTTCTGGCAGAGGGCACATCTCTTCGCAAACCACACAGGGCTGGTGATCAGACCAGGCGATGCAGCGCTGTTCAATAAGATACGCCTTGCCAATCACCGTCTGGCGCTTCTCCTCCAGGGTCAGGGCGGGGATTGCCCCAGCCGGGCAGACCCGTCCACAGGCGTTGCAAGAGTAGTCACAATACCCTAGGCGCGGCACCAAAACCGGCGTGGCGAAGCCCTGCAATCCAGCCTCGCTCACCGCCGATTGCAAGCCGCTGGTGGGGCAGGCGCGCAGACATTCCCCGCAACGGATACAGTTGGTCAGCTCAACCACGTTCGGGTTTGCTTCCCGCGCTCCTGGCGGGCGCAGCAAATGAGGCGATTCACGCTTGCTGAGCGCGCTGCTACGGAATAACGCCACGCCAGCCAGCGCCGCCCCAAACGCCAGCAACGCCTGCCTGCGATTGGGGTCGTATTCTCTAAATTCTGCAATAGAGATGCGCGGGGTGAAATCGATTCCACTCCGCGGGCATGCTTCCAGGCAATCCAGACACATTGTGCATTCACTCGGGTCGCTGGCATAGCCTCGCGCTGAATCTATTGTACCGGTGGGGCAGGCATTGCTGCACAGCGTGCAGCCCTTGCATGCCTCGCTCACCTGGCGGCGGAATAACCTCAATTTGGAGAAAATCCCCAACATGCCTCCCAATGGGCATAAGTATCTGCACCAGAATCGCTCCGCCGCCAGGTTGAGAGCAACCACGACCAGGAATAAGACAGCGAAGAGCAAGGCTGTGCGGTAATAGACCGGCTCAGAGGGCAGAATGAGCGGTCTCACCCAGGCATCGAATGCGGCGATGGGACCCGCCAGAAACGGGACCGGATAGAGCAGCTTCTCAAAAGCAGAGACGACCCAATCCAGCGGCGGCAAGATGCTCGTTGTCAGGGTGCGATAAAGGAGGGTCAAAGGGTCGAAAATCAGCAGGGTCAGATTGCCCAGCAGGGCGGCGGAGAGAATGGCTAACAGTAAAACATATTTCACGCTTCGCCAGTTCTCGGAGGGCGCAGCCCGCTTGCCTCGCTCACGTCTCAGGGAAAACAGGTCCAGCACTGTCCCCATGGGGCAAAGCCAGCCGCACCAGGCGCGACCAAAGACCAGGCTGAGAACCACAACCAACAGAGCCAGAGCAGAGCCAGCCAAAAAAGCCCGACTGGCAAGCAGGTTCGCCAGCATGAGCAGCGGGTCCAAGCGCATGGGCAGATTGACCAGGCTGCCATTCCAATCGGTCTTACTGGCGGTGATAAAGAGCGCCGCAAACGCCAGCAAAGATAGATATTGGACGACCTTCCGGGCAGTGATCCAGGGACCAGAAGGTCGCCATTCCCCCTTCTTTTGCTCCACAGCAGGTCTGCTCATGCGCCAACCGCAATCTCTTCGATCTTCAAACCATTCAGATCGCTGCGACCCAATCCCATTGCGGCTGCCGCGGGGATATAGGCGACATCCTCCGGGACAAGACCAAACAGGCGGGTGGCATAGCTGTCGGCTGCCACGATATCAGGGCTGGCGATGACCGTATCCAGCTTCTTGACATCGTTCAGGTCGCCGCCGGTAGGACCGTTGTCCATCAGAATCCGAACCGCGTCCACCACGGTGAGGGAGGGACGAAACAGGCTGGCTAAATCTGCAATACGCTGCCCAAGGTTGCGATGGATGGCGCTTCGGTTCAGGATCAACCCCATCAGGTTTTTCATCCCCAGGGTCAGCCGCGCCGAGCCATGATGCTTGGCAATAGGCACGTCAATCAACACATCTGTGTTCAGGGCGTCTTGATACGCCTCGGTCTTCTTCAAGTCCACCCCATGTGGGATTTTAGCGGTAACGTACTTAAAAGCAGGCATCACCACCATCTCGCCTCCGGCGGCGGTCACCTGCTCGGCGATGCCGCTGCGGGTGTACGCCTCCTCAGGGGAACCCCCGAAAGGATAATCAAATACCTGAACGCTTTTTGCGCCTGCTTCAAGAGCAAGTTTAACCAGCGCCCCCACCACCCAGGGATTGGTGGTAGCAGCATATTCATAGGTATGGTACGCCACACAGATATTGGGCTTGACAACGACACGCGCCCCTTTTGGCACGAACCGCTCCATCCCGCCCAGGGCAGCCAGTGCCTGCCGCACCAATGCTTCTGGCTCGCCGCCGCGCGCCACCACCAAATCGGGCAGGCTGCGGACAGGCGTTTGTGTAGCCTGCGACTCAAGCGGGGGTTGTTCACTCGCCTGCGGCGCAGGCTGGGTCGAATCTTGCTCCGCCATCGTCTCTGTGGGAGATTTAGCCTGGGTTGGAGCGGCGCCAACACCAGCAGTCGCCTCAGGCGGCTCTTGACCGCAGGCTGCCAGAAGTTGTTGCAACACCAGAGCGCTGATACCGGCAGTCGCGCTGCGTAAAAATTCACGCCGGGTAAGTTTGTTCATAAACGCCTCCTGAAACCACCTCTCAACGAAATAAAGCCAACCAGCATCCACGCTCACTCGGCGGTACACATGATTTATAACAGAACCAAATGACCCTGTCATGTGTCATACGTCCGCGAAAAATCATTATTTTGGACAGTTTTTATCTTCAAGCAAACCAGGCTTTTCGTAGAGTTGGGGCGCGTGAAAATACCTTCCAGACAAGGCGGGATAAAGACCAACCTTGTTTTTCGCTTTTGCCGCGGGTGTTGGTAGATATGTTTGTTTAATTCACAGTGAGGGACCAAAAAATGGGCAAGGTCACCATCACAACGATGAAGAGCAATACGGTCAAAGGTAAGCCGACCTTGAGAAAATCCCGAAAGCGATAGCCGCCGGGTCCCATCATCAGGATATTAACCGGATGCCCTAAGGGTGTGATAAATGCCATGGAGGTAGCCAGAGCCACCCCCATGCAAAGCGCGCGTGGATCCAAGCCAGCTTGCTGAGCAGCCTGAATGGCGATAGGCGCAATCACCGCCGAGACGGCAGCGCCTTTCATCGTCTGGGAAAGCAGCACCGTCAGGGTCAAAAGCCCAAGCAGGAGCGCCTGCGGACCATAGCTCCCCACACTGTTGATCAGCCCATTGGCGAACAGGGCGGTTGCACTGGTCTTGGTCATAGCCAACCCCAAGGGCAACATCCCGGCGACGAGAAACACGATGCGCCAGTCAATCACGCGGTAAGCCTGCTCCATTGTCAAAATATTGAGGATGATCATCACCAACGCCCCGGCGAGCATCACCTCTCCCACCCCAAAAGGACCTATCGCAGCGACCACCAGAGTCAAGCCGAAGATAATCAAAGCCGCGGGAGATTTGTGAACCAACTTTACGACCGGCTCCTCTTCCTGGCTTAACACGATCATGTCGGGCGAGGTGCGCAGCAGGGGCAACCGCTCGCGGGGCTTCAGGTCGGTAAGACCGGTGCGGATTACCCGCTCGCCGTTCCAAACTGCCAGCACCGTCATACCGTATTTCTCGCGGAAGTGGGTCTCTTTCAGGGTATTGCCGATGAATTGCGAGCGAGGCGAAAGCACCACTTCCAGGATCACGTTGTCTGGAGTCTCCAGATCGCGTTCTCGATATACCGGCATTGGCTGGATTTCCAGATATGGCTCGGTATCAATTTGCCGAAATTCTTCGAGCCGCCCCTCCACCAGCATCACGTCCCCTTGCTGGAACACGAAATCCGGCATGGGGGCAATGATCTTCTCCTCGCCTCGTTCTATCGCCACCACATTTAGCCGGTACTTTTCGCGCAGAGTGCTTTCGGAAAGCTTGCGGTTGATCAGTCTTGACCCAGCCGGGATGCGCGCCCGGAAAAGGCGCTCGCTCAATTGATAAGTGCTGAGCAGGTCTATCTCCGCATGGCGCAGAATCTCGCTCCGTTCGGTTGGTCTTTCTTTTGGAAGGAGGTGCCGACCAAAGAAAACCATGTAGGCAATCCCAACAAACACGATTGGCAACCCAACCGGTAAGAAATCGAACACATCAAAGCCCTGGTAGCCGCTGTTTTTGAGAATCCCGCTGACCACAATATTCGTCGTTGTGAACAGGGTGGCAGTCCCACCGAGCAATGATCCAAACGCCAAAGGAATCAATAACCGATAGATTTTGATCCCAGAGCGCCGCGCCACGGTTGACGTCGCCGGTAAAAGGGTGGACGCAACGGCAATATTGTTCATAAAGAGCGACATGAACGCGGCTACCCCCATCAGGGCTGCGATGAGGCGCGCCTCGCTTTTCCCTGCCAGCCGCGCAACCAGATTGCCCATCTTCTCGGCGATACCGGTTACCTCCAGGCTGTACGCCAGAACAAATACAGACATAATGGTGATGACAGCCGAATCGGAGAATCCCGAGAAAACCTCCTGGGGGGTAAGGACCCGGCTTAGCCCAAGCGCGACAAGCACCAGGAGCGCAATCAAATCACCCGAAAGACGCTCGCTCAGCAACAGAACAATGGCGGTTGCCAGAATTACCAGGGTAATAACCAGGTTGGGATCCAAGACAGCCCCCCGTCAATCAAGAGTCTGGGCAGTTTGCCGCACGACTGATGAGGCGTTCTTCACAATGCAGCGAATTATAACCCACTACTTTTATGAATCGCCCGATGTTACTTCACCCGATTGAGCACCAGCGGCGGTATCTGCTCAGGGTAAGACAACACTCTGAGCTGCAATCTATCGCCAACGCAGGTGAACTCAGCCGTATTGAAGGGTGAGCGCAGGAGGGGGATGGCATCGAGGATTTGGGTTGAGTCGATCAGGTCGTTCCCGAATGCCTGGGCAGAGGCGCTCAGCCCGCTGGTATTCACATCCAGGGTCGTCAGGCGGTTTGCTTCCAGGCGATATTTTCCCACCGCCTCGCCATCAACTTTCACCGAAATCGGCACCTTAAGGATTGACGCCTGAGCCTCGAAGAGCATCTCCATTTTATCCGCCTGGATATTCAGGTTGCCGTCCGGCGATAGGGTAAAGAGCGCCCTGCCGTTGGCGCCTTGATACGCCAGATTGTACTGCTCCGCCATGTCCTGCGGGATTGCCGCCAGGATGTAAGGGCTTAAATCGCCCATTTCCCAGGTGCCAAACAGGCAGGACGTAGTAGCGGTAGAGGAATCCTCCGTTTGGGTTGGCGCATTCGTCGCAACGGGGGTATTCTCGGCGACGTCGGCAGACATCCCCTCGTCCAGGCTCCTCTGAATAACCCCCGGCAGGTTGCAGGCAAAGATCACCAGGCTGGCAAGGGCAAACAAGAGCAATATGCGATAGTGACTCAAAGTATCTCCTTTTGAAACCGATAAACAGACTCATCCATGCACCCACGGTTTCAGAGCGCTCATTTTACTATGATTCAGGGTTGCAGATGCTCTCGGTTAGAAAGCTCTCATAGAGCGTATCCCCGGCTGGAGGATGATATCCGGAGCACTGGCGTTCTTGTAGCTCACCTTTTTCTATGCTATACTGCCTGCGATGTTAGTGGATAGATGGCTGACTGACATTCCCTATAATCAATCGAAACCGGTCAAACCAAACAGG
>JBBIPD010000026.1:9810-15639 GCA_037443025.1 Chloroflexota bacterium | reverse complement strand
GGGTGGCGCCCCGGGGGGGGCGGGGGGGGGGCGCCGCTTCTGTTGCAGGCATGGGTGACGGGGATGGTAGGCTCTCGGCGGGGAGGGTAGCCGCCTGCTCAGGTAGGGTTGCCTCGAGGGTTGCGGTTGGGGGCAAAGTCGGCGATGCCTGGGGGGTCCCAATTGGGGCAGCGAATATCCCGCAACTCAGGCTGACCGCAGCCAGAGCCAGACTGACAAACAAGATGGGGTTGAGAATCTTTAGTTTCATGAGATTAGCGTTTGTAAGCTACCAGGGTGCATAGGCGAAAAAGGCATACGCGACGATCGCACAGCCCAGGATACAGCATGACGATACGATTGCCAGCGCAATGATTGCCGTGATAGCAACCAATGCCCCGGCGTTGGGCGAGCCGCCAGTTGCCTGGGCGGGAGAAACGCTGATTGCGGTTGGAGGCGTTCCTGGAATCTGGTCGTTCATTGATTATCTCCGAAATATCAGTGAGAGTGAGACCTGTATCAGGATAGCACACCTGCCCTCCCAAGTCAATTATCACTTGGTTAAGAGTCCAAACCCCTTGTCTCTCCTGCCTCTGGAGGGTGTATCATTTTATCGAATCGAACCAGTGATGCGCTGTCCAGGGTTGACGCGGCGGATTAAAAAGATGTTCAACCCCCAGGATCCAAAATCGGTCGTGTACATTTACTTTCCCATTCAGAAAGCCTGATTCGCGCCTTATCTCACGTGATTTAAAACAGAACCACCTCCCCTAAGGCGGTCCTGTTCCAAAAACTGCTCCCCCACTGAATTTTAGCTGGATTGGGGGCAGGAAGTTCTACCACCCCTGCCACGATGAAGCAATTACGCTTTCATCCCACCCCCAATCGCTCCGCCCCCCCGGAGAAGAGTGGCTCAGCTTCTTCTAACCAGATAAACGCAGCTCATACCCGCCTGTTACCCGCATTGCAAAACCGAAAGCTGACAGGGCGCGCGCTGCACATTGACCGGGAAATCGTTGTTCTGCCACAGGTTTTCAAAAAATGGCTACCCGATTTGAGCATGTATCTTGCAATGGATGAAGCTGTGCAGCTACGAGCAATCCTTTAACAGCAAGCTCTCAGGAGGTCGTATGGCGAAAAAGACGGCATTGGTGCTCAGCGGCGGCGGCGCCAAGGGCGCTTTCCAGGTGGGCGCGGAGAAATACGCCCGCGAGGTGAAGGGATATCAGTGGGATATCATCGCTGGCGTATCTGTTGGAGCATTGAACGGCGCGATGTTGGCGATGAAGAAATACGATCGACTGCTGGAGATTTGGAATACTATTACCAACGACAAAGTCTATACTGGCGGTTTCAACCTGCTTTCAGTAGTCAAATTGCTCTTCGGTGCAAAATCATTCTACAGCAACCAGCCGCTGCAACGCCTGCTACGTCAGGAGTTTGAGCCGGAGAAAATCAGCGCCGACCTGCGCGTGGGGGCGGTTTCACTCATCACTGGTGAGTACGTCGAATTCCGCGGTGATGACCCGAACCTGGAAAAGGCAGTGCTTGCCTCTACGGTGATGCCCCTTATCTGGGAACCCCTGGATGTTTCCAATCAACTCCGCAGCATGGTGGATGGCGGCGTGCGCAACCTCACCCCAATCGGGGATGTGTTGGACGCCGAGCCGGATGAGGTGGTGATTATCAATTGCAGCCCCGAATCCTTTGAGGCTTTGCCCTCGCCTCCTAAAGATATCGTCAAAATCGGCTTGCGCACCCTGGATATCATGCTCAATGAGCTGTTTCGCAGCGACGTGCGCGAATTCGTGCGCATCAATCACCTGGTCAAACAGGCGGCGGTTTATGGCTTGACCCTCTATCACCCCGTAAGCGGGCGTCCATTGAAATACTTCGAATGCAAAATCATTGAGCCAGAACAGCCTCTGGGTGACACCCTGGACTTCTCCCAGGATGCCGTGCAGCGCTCGCTCAAAGCAGGGGTGGAGCGCGCCCGCCAGGTGCTGGGCGAGGTGAAGCGCAGCGACCACAACTCAAACCCTTGTCAATTCCCCCACTTAAAATATAATCAATCCTGATTAGTCAAAACTGACCAATCAGGATGGTTGGGATAATGGATGCGAAACTGTTGCTCTTGGGTTTGCTGCGCCAGCAGAATATGCATGGTTATCAGCTTTACGAATTCATCGATCGCGATCTCTCGGTCTGCACCGATCTTAAAAAACCAACCGCTTACTACCTGCTTAACAAGATGGCAGAAGAGGGATTGGTGACCGAAGATCAAGTCCAGGAAGGCAATCGCCCGCCTCGGCGGGTGTATAGCCTGACGGAGAAGGGTGAGGCGGAGTATCAACGCTTGCTGCGCGCCAACCTGGCTGAATATAGCCCCGCTTATTTTGGCGGCGATGCCGGTCTGGCTTTTATGGATACGCTGGGTATGGACGAGGCTCTGGCGTTGCTTGAAAAACGTCGCTCTACCCTGGAGAAAGAGCTTGCTCGCGTCTCAGATGTTCCCCCTCACGGCGGCAGTCTGCAATTAGTGATTGACCACCGCATCCACCACCTGCGGTCTGAGCTGGACTGGCTAAACGCCCTGCTTAAGAGACTGACCCAGAAAATCACTACTACAACCTCATAGTCTTGGAGATGGAATAACCCATGCGAAAGCGAAACATTGTTGATTCACCTCTCGCGCCGGAAGAGCGCCTGGATTTCAAGAAAATCCTGCCGGTTTTTGTGATTATCTTGATCGACTTGTTGGGTCTCACGATCATTATCCCCCTCATGCCTCTCTACGCCACCGCGTTCGGGGCAAACGCTCTGATCATTGGCTCGCTGGGCGCATCCTATCCCGTAATGCAGTTTATTGCCGCGCCAATTTTGGGACGCCTCTCTGACCGCTACGGTCGTAAGCCGGTCCTGCTCATCAGCCAGGCTGGCACCTTGATCGGCTTCCTGATCCTGGGTTTTGCCAATTCCCTATGGATGTTGTTCGTGGCGCGCATTATTGATGGGATTTCAGGCGCCAATATCTCCACCGCCCAGGCAGTCATCACCGACAGCACTAATGAGAAGACCCGCACCCAGGGGTTGGGCTTGGTTGGAGCAGCCTTTGGTTTGGGTTTTATCGTTGGACCGGTGATCGCCTTCATCTCCCTCTCTGTCACCAGCAACAACTACCACGTGCCGGCTTTTATTGCTGCAGGGTTTTCGTTGGTCTCCATTTTGCTGACCTGGTTCTGGTTGCAAGAGACGCTCCCTGCCGAAGAACGCGGTAAAGCAGGCGACAAGCCTGCGCTGACGCTGGGAGCCATGTTTGCAGCCCTGCGCCACCCCGCTGTGGGATTCTTGCTGCTGCTCATGTTCTTCCAGCAGATCGCCTTTGGAGGTTTTCAACAGATTCTGGCGCTGTTCACACTCAACCGCATGGGGTTAAATGCCTCCGGTAATTCGATCATTTTTGTCTTTGCGGGCGTGATTGTGGTGGCGGTGCAGGGCGGGTTCATTGGTCCTTGGAGCCGCAAATATGGTGACCGGCGCTTGATCTACTTCGGCTTGGCAACCCTGGCAATCGGTTTGATCCTGATTTCTCTGACTCCGCGCATGACCTTGCCCGGTTATTCCCAGCAAGCCCTCTCGCAAGAGTTGAGCGCTGGCGGCAGTTTCCGTACCCACGAAAACCCCACCACGCGGAATCTGGCGGTCAGCTTGCCGCCCGACGGCAACAGCGGCTGGTTGGGGCTGGCTTGGATTCTGATTGCCATGGTGCCTGTGGCGGTAGGCGGCGGCGTTCTTCAACCCAGCATCAATAGTCTCATCACAAAACGGGTAGAGCGCCTCGAGGTGGGCGGGATGTTGGGTATCTCAGCGGCTTTCCTGAGCGGCGCCAATGCCATCGCGCCATTGCTGTTCGGGGCAATTTTCCAGGCTTTCGGCTCGACCGCCCCCTTCTTCCTCGGTGGTCTGTTGATAGCGGTCTTGCTCCTGATCTCTTTGCGTGAGATAAAAGCCGGGCGTGAGGAGAATATCCTAGCGGGAGTTGTGACTTCAGTGGGCGGGGATTAGCGCTGGTATACCTATTTGTAAATAAAGCCTGGACTTCAGCCGCGGTTGAGCAGGGTCCAGTCCAGGTTTTTGGTTTTTATGGGCGTCTATTGGCTTGAATTCAAAAAATCAATAGCGTAACGGGCGTCCTGGTAGAAAGGGTTTTCCACCAATGCCTGCTGGAAATTGCTCATTGCTGCCTTGGTATCCCCGTTGCGGTAGAACATCCAACCCTGCCATAACAAGGCTTCCTCGGAGTTGGGCGTGATCTGCAGGGCGTAATCGGTAAGCGCCTTCAAATCGTCCATGCGCCTGGCGTGGAAGTAAGCGAAGAATGGACCAAACTGGTAGCGCAGGAAGCGTTGGGGCAAACCGATGCGTCGCGCCTGGTCGTAGGCTGTGGCTGCCTCGTCGTAACGTTCAAAATACACCAGGTTGGTGCCCAGATTGAACCAGGCATAAGGGTCGTCGGGGTTTTGTTCCGTCTCGCTTTGCGCCAGTTCCAGGGCGTGCTGACGGTTGTAATCCACATCCCATTGGGGTCCCAGGATGGCTTTGATGGTCTCTTCCATCTGCGGCGGATAAATCAGGATATAGACGTAATTGAAACTTTGCCAGTCTTTCCTGAGCTTTTCATAGGGTACTTTCCGGTCTGGTCCGAGATAGGTATCCTGGGCGGTAAAGGTTTGGGTCGTGTCGTCATAACCTGTAATCAGGTTATAGTGGGCTGCCCATTGGTCATCGTTGGGCCAGTACACCGCATCGAGCTGAAAACTTTCCTCGATCATCACCGGCAGACCTGCCGCCAGCAGCTTTTTCAGGGTCTCCAGGTCGCCGCCCACCCGAAACTCAGTGTTCAACCACCCGGCGCGGTTTTTGGCGAAGTAAATTAACTCCTCCACATTGACATTCCGATCGTCGCGCTGGGGTTTGAGCATCTCGGCGATGGTGCGCTGATCGCCTTCCCAGCCGTAATAGCGCAGGTAGAGCGCCAGGGTGGCTGGTCCGCAGTTGTTGGCGTCTTGCTTTTCCCACAAGGGCGGCTTGAGCGACACCGAATCTGGGATAGGGGTGGGAGAAGGGCTCGGGGTGGGTGTTGGTCCAGGGGTAAGGGTCGCAGTGGGCGCGCTGGTGGGAGTGGCGCTCGGCTCAGCCCGCGAGATGGTGATGACCTGCGGAGGCGGGAGCGCTGTGGGCAGTTCTCCCACCGGTTTGACGATACCCCGCAGGTAAGCAAGGGCAAAGTCCAGCCGCCAGCTCAGGCGCTGCTCAATAGGGGGCAACTTGTACAGCAGCACGGCAAAAATCACCAGCGCCAGGAGGGCTAAAGCAATTTTTGCCAGCGAAAACTTGCGCATGGGCGGTATTTTATCATTGATTACACCCTGCCTTCCGCCCTCTCAGCCTGCTCTAACCCTTTCCAAATTTTCTTCATCGGCAACGATGGCTGTTGTTCAATCAATTTCCTCGTCTGATGTATAGTCAACTATATCTCGGCTTAAAGAAATCGTGTAAAATATTTGAATTCCGGCTGAACGAGATCAATTGCCGCCAACGCCATTCCCTCATAAATAGAGGACCTCTCCAATGTCAAAATACCGGATTATTGTCAACCCTATCTCTGGTAGAGGTGCAGGTGAAAAATCTATCCCCCCTCTCTGCCGTTACCTCGAACTCCAGGGGATGGAGTATGAATTGCTCAGGACGGAAAGACCCGGTCATCCGATTGAGCTCGCCCGGAGCGCGGTGGAGGCGGGTTGCGATACGGTCATCGGCGTGGGCGGCGACGGCACCGCCAATGAAATC
>JBBIPD010000026.1:0-9792 GCA_037443025.1 Chloroflexota bacterium | reverse complement strand
GGTTGATGCAGGTGCAGGGTGGGGCGTCCATGGGCATGCTGGCAGTGGGGCGCGGCAATGATTTTGCCTTCGGGGTGGGCATCCCTAAAGGGTTGGAGGCGGGTTTTCGGGTGCTCTGCGACGGCTACCGTAAAAGGATAGATATCGGTCGGGTGGTTGGCGGCGATTATCCCCAGGGGCGTTATTTTGGCAATGGGGTCGGCATCGGTTTCGACGCTGTGGTCGGTTTCGAAGCATTGAAGATGACCCGCCTGACGGGTTTCCTGTCTTACATTGTCGCTGCGTTAAAGACCATCTTCCTTTACTACCAGGCGCCGACTCTGAGCATTGAGTATGATGGGCAGGAAATCAGGCTGCCCGCTCTGATGGTCTCGATCATGAATGGGCGGCGGATGGGCGGCGGGTTCATGATGGCGCCGGATGCCAGCCCGGCGGATGGCTTACTGGATTTATGCATCGCCGGGCAGGTGAGCCGGGGGCGGATCTTAGCCCTCATCCCGCATTTCCTCAAAGGCGATCAGAACAAGCAGGCATCCATCACCACCGCCCGGGCGCGGCAAGTGCGGGTGACCGCGCTGGAAGGGGTTCTCCCTGCCCATGCGGATGGCGAAACCCTATGTGTGCAGGGCAAACAGCTCGCCATTGAACTGTTGCCGGCGCAGCTCGAGCTCATCTGTCAGCCATTGGAGGCGCAGTCCCAGCCATGAGCGTGACGAATCGGATGGTCAACACCACAATTAAGCGTCTGGCGCGCATCTTGTGCCGGGTGGATGACCGCGCCCTGGCTTCAGTGCCCACCCACGGACCCCTGCTGCTGGTAGCCAATCACATTAATTTCTTGGATGCGCCGGTGGTCTACACCCACCTGCAGCCGCGCCCTATAACGGGTTTTGTCAAAGCCGAAACCTGGGACAACCCTCTGATGGGCTTGCTCTTCAATGTCTGGGGCGGCATCCCCATCAGGCGCGGCGAACCCGATATGGCAGCCCTGCACCGGGCGCTGGAGGCTCTGAACACTGGCAAAATCGTCGCCGTGGCGCCGGAGGGCACGCGCAGCGGCGATGGGCGTCTGAGGCGCGGCTATCCTGGTATCGTTATCCTGGCTCTGCGCAGCCGCGCGCCGGTGCTGCCGATTGCTTACTATGGCGGGGAGCAATTCCGCGACAACTTGCGCCGCCTGCGCCGCACCGATTTTCGTATCTGCGTCGGTCGCCCGTTCGTCATCGAAGCAGGGGAAGAGCGAGTCACACGCCAGTTGCGCCAGGCTATTACCGACGAGATCATGTACCAGATTGCCGCTCTACTTCCCCATGCCTATCGAGGCGAATACGCCAATCCCCCTTCAGCAACCCAGAAATACCTGAAGTTCTTGGACTGAGTTTTGTTTAGAAGTTGTTCAAATCCTCCAATCGGTTATAATTGTGGATATGAAGTATCATATTTGGACTGAAGGCTGCCAGATGAACGTGGCAGATTCACAGCGGGTCGCCTCTGCTCTGGAACGTCTGGGTTACCGGGCGACCTCCCAACCCGGCGAAGCGGATGTCATCGTGCTCAATACCTGCGTGGTGCGCCAGAGCGCTGAGGATAAAGCCATCGGACGGCTCTATTCTCTGCGCCCCCTCAAGCAAAACCACCCCAACCTGGTGATCAACCTGATGGGCTGCCTGGTGGGAGTCAGGGGGCATGAGCTGCTGAAGAAGCGTTTTCCCTTCGTGGATGTCTTCTCGCCCCCCTCCGATCCAGGTCCCCTGGTGGCTTACCTGACCCAGGGCGAAAGCCGCAATCTGGAGCAGATGGAGACTCAGGCGCGGTTTGCCTTGATGGATGGCGACCTGGTCCTGCCTGCGGAAGAGCGGGGCAGGTTGGTTGCCTCGTTCGTACCGGTGGTGCTGGGTTGCTCGCACGCCTGTACATTCTGCATCATCCCCTACCGCCGCGGCGTGGAGCGCAGTCGCCCTGTGGGTGAGATTGTGGCTGAAATCCGCGCCCTGGTCTCGCAGGGGGTGAAAGAGGTGACCCTCCTGGGGCAGATAGTGGACCGTTACGGCAAGGATATCCCCGACGGACCGGACCTGGCGAGGTTGTTGCGCATCGTCCACGAGGTGGACGGCTTGGAACGCATCCGCTTTCTGACCTCCCATCCCAACTGGATGACCGATGAGCTGTTGGAGACGGTGGCGGAGCTGCCCAAGGTGATGCCCCACATCGAAGTCCCGGTGCAGGCGGGGGATGATCGGGTCTTGGAGAACATGAGGCGCGGCTACACGGCTGACGATTACCGCCGCCTGATTGAGAAAATCCGGCGACGCATCCCTGGGGTTGCCATCGCCACCGATGTCATCGTGGGTTTTCCTGGCGAGAGTCGGGAGCAGTTCCAACGCACCTATGATTTGTTGGCGGAGTTGGAGCTGGATGTAGCGCACCTGGCGCGCTACTCGCCCCGCCCTGGCACGGTCGCCGAGCGGCGCATGTCAGACGATGTGCCGGATGAGGAAAAGTGGGAACGCTTTCGCCTGCTGGAAGAGCTTCAGGAGGGCATCGCCGCAAAGATTAACGCCCGCTACCTGGGCGAGAGGGTAGATGTGCTCTTCGAAGAAAAGGTGCGCGGGCGTTGGAAAGGGCGCACCCCCACCAATAAGTTGGTTTTCGTGGAGACGGACGAAGGGTTGACCGGGCAGGTGCGCCAGGTGCAGATTACCTGGACTGGTCCGTGGTCAATGCAGGCGGTCTTGCCGCGCCGCCCGGGCAGCGATTTACCCGTCGAAGCGATGACCATTTCCGCTTAGCGTTTCGCTAAACCGTCTAGATAAAGCAAAGCCCATCCAAAGGGTCGGGGGGAATTGCCTTTTTGCCCGAGTCATTGTACACTCCCATTAAGCCTGATATCGGGTTTGTCTGGTGTTCAGGCAGCTCTGGATTGCGCCCCAGTAAGGCTCATGGAACCATCTATCAGCGTAAACCGTCTTAAGGATTGACGAAGATGAGGAGGAAAGGTTATGGAACGCTCTCATAGAAAGTCTATCCTTTTATTGAGCCTGGCGTTGTTGGTGGTGCTGTCCTGTAATTTGCCAGGAGTCGCCACTCCCACCGAGGAGGGCGCCAGCGCCATTTACACCGCCGCGGCTCAGACGGTCATCGCCCAGGTGACCCAAATCAGCCAGCCGCCAGTCACTCCGCTGCCATCGCCTTCAGCGCCAGCGCCTACCCTTCCCCTGCCGACCCTTATTCTGCCCACGCAGGCGCCGCCTACCAACACACCCCCTCCACCGACGCCTGTGCCTACCAACACCCCGGTCCCAACCAGCATCCCGGCGGCGTGCGATGCGGTGAAGTTCGTCAGAGATGTCACTGTACCGGATAATACCGAGTTTGCCCCCGGCGCAAAGTTTGTCAAGACCTGGCGTCTGCGCAATATCGGGACATGCACCTGGACCAAAGATTATGCCCTGGTCTTTATCAGCGGGGATGCCATGGGCGCGCCTGCGGCGGTGCAGTTGCCGAACAACGTCGCTCCTGGCAACGCGATTGACCTTTCGGTGAACCTGATCGCCCCAGACAAAGCCGGTACTTTTCGGGGCAACTGGAAGTTGCGCAACAGCAACGGCGTCGTCTTCGGTCTGGGTGATAACGGCGCCAAGCCTTTCTGGGTGCAAATCAAGGTGGTGGTGCAATCCGGCGTCACCTACGACTTCCTGGTGAAAGCCAGGGAAGCCGAGTGGATCAGCAGCGTGGGCAGCAACGCCGGCACGCCGCTCAAGTTTGGCGGTCCGGTGGACGATGCCAACGGCGTGGCTGCCATTGTGGATTCGGTGGTGATGGAGACAGGCGCCACTTCTGGCAAAGTCCTGCTCACCTACCCCCGCCGGGAGGATAATGGCGCCATTTCAGGATTGTTCCCGGCTTATACCGTGCAGAGCGGCGACTTTCTCAGGGGCAAATTGGGCTTTATGATCCCCGGCGGGAGTTGCGGCTCGGGCAAGGTCAAATTCCAAATCGTGTACAAAGACGGCGGCGCCCCCAAGCTGTTGCAGGAATGGGTTAAAAGCTGCACCGGTAACTTCATTGACGTGAACATTGACCTCAAATCGCTAAGCGGTAAGACAGTACAGTTCGGTCTGGTTGTCACCGCTGAAGGCTCGGCTCAAGACGATTGGGCGATATGGAATTCGCTGCGCATCGAGCATTAAATGCTCTGCCAAATGCGGCGCAATAAGAAAGCGGGGAGTTGGGCATCCCAGCCCGACTCCCCGTTTTATTAACCTGCATGCTTTAAAGCATGCGCCAGGATGCAATTGAATCTCACCCTGGATTCGACTCGCCCAGGGTCACCTCAACTTCAATTTTCTGGTCGCCTCGCGCCACTTCCAGGATTACCTTATCCCCGGGGTTATACTGAAACAGGGCGTTTATGAAAGAGTGATTTTCATCAATCGCCACATCGCCGATGCGGGTGATGATATCGCCCTGGCGCAAGCCAGCCTGGCTGGCTGGGCTGTTGGCAACCACGCCGGTCACATAAGCGCCCCAGGAAACGGGCAGACTATAACGTATGGCGATGCTCGGGGTGATTGTCTGCCAGCGGATGCCGAGATAAGGGCGGGAGAAATACCCTTTTTGGATAATCTGCTCAGCCACCGCTCTGGCTGTGTTGACCGGCAAAGCAAATCCTAAACCCTCTGCCACAGCCCCGGTTCCGCTGCTGCGCACCACCAGGGTGTTGATGCCGATGACCTCTCCTGCCAGGTTGACCAGCGGTCCCCCTGAGTTGCCCTGGTTGATGGCGGCGTCGGTCTGGATCAGCCCCTCGATTTGATAGCCCATACCGGTGTCAATTGACCTGCCAGTCGCGCTGACCACCCCGACGGTGACCGTGTTCTTAAAATCGCCTAGGGGTGAACCGATGGCAATCACCGTCTCTCCGGGGTTGAGGACGTCTGAATTGCCCAGGGTAGCCACCGCCGGGGCTGGTCCTTCTGCCTTTAGCACCGCCAGGTCGGCGTACATGTCGGTGCCGACGATGGTCGCGTCTCTCTGGGTGCCGTTGAAGAGGATGATCTGGACCTTGTTCGTGCCTTCGACCACATGGTTGTTGGTCAGAATATAGCCTGCCTCGGAGATGAACACGCCGCTGCCGCTGACTATCTGATCGCCGGTTGGTCCAAAGAAAGTCATCTGCCCCGGAATTGTCCCAACCACGGTGACCACCGCCGGACCAACGCTCTGTACAGCCCGGGTGATGGTGGTCTCAATTTCGGTCGTGCTGAAAAACTGCTTCTCCTGAACGCCAGCGCTGCTCGCAGAGGGCACCTCCACAGCTTGAGCGGTTGTTTGCAGGCTGGCTGACTGATTCTGCCTCATCGCCTGATACACCCCTATCCCGCCGGCGAGTGCGCCAGCCAATCCCGCAAAACCCGCGACAACGATTACAAAGAATACGTACAAAACTCTTTTCCAGGACATACCAAACTCCAAAACCGACAGAATAGATAAATCTCAGGTTGGATGTGATATAGTTTTACCCAAATTTTACTCATAACGCAAGGCTTCCACCGGTTGCAGCCGGGCAGCGCGCGTGGCAGGGTAGATGCCGAAGAAAAGCCCAACCGCGATTGAGAAGAACGTTGCCAGGAGCACGCTATCCAGGCTGACCACCGGGGTAATGGTGCTGCCGCTGAACTGGATTTGTCCCATCAAGTTGGAGATGCCCCATCCCAAAGCCACTCCAATGATACCTCCCAACAGGCTGAGCACCATCGACTCGACCAGGAACTGAAGCAGGATATCGCGGCGCTTGGCGCCCACCGCTTTACGCAAGCCAATCTCGTGGGTGCGCTCGGTCACTGTGGTGAGCATAATGTTCATGATGCCGATGCCGCCCACCGCCAGGGAGATGCCGGCGATGCCGCCAAGGAAGATGGTGAGCGTGTCCGAAATCTGGGTGGCTGCCTGCAGGGTGGCTTCCTGACTGGTCACGGTGAAATCATCAGCTCCTTCTACCGTGCCATGCCGTTCGCGCATCAGCAGGGTCACATCATTCAACACCTGGTCAATCGCTTTTGCATTTTCGGCTTTGACGGTAATCTGGCTGATGACGCTGGAACCGCGGAAGCGAGCGCCGCCCACCAGCCGGTACAGGGCGGTGGAGAGGGGGATGAAGACCTGATCGTCCTGGTTCATGAAACCCGTGCCGCCTTTGCTGGCTAGAACGCCGATTACCTTGTAGGGTTGTCCGTTCAGGCGCACTTTCTGCCCCACAACCCCGGCTGTGCTTCCGAACAGGTTTTCTGCGACAGCGCTGCCCAATACGACCACCAGAGAGCGAGCCTTCTGATCCGCCTCTGAAATGAATTCGCCGTCTTCCAGAGTCAGCGAACTGACGATTTCGTACCCGGGAGTAACCCCCATCAGGCGGGTGCGGGTATTCTGGCTTTGATAGACCACCTGGGCAAAGTTGGTGGTAGAAGAGGCGACGGCAACCACATTGGGCAACTCTGCCAGGGCGTCGGCGTCATCCAGGGTCAGCGTTCCGGCTGACCCCTCCCCGGTCTGCACACCTTGCTGGCTGGTGCTGCCTGGGGTGACATAGATAAGGTTGGTTCCCATGCTCTCGATACGAGAGGTGATGGACGCCTCTGCCCCGCGCCCAATCGAGAGCATGGCAATCACTGCCGCCACGCCGATTACAATCCCCAGCACAGTCAGAATCGAGCGCAGCTTGTTGCCGTTCAGGCTTTCCAGAGCTTCGATCAATAATCGGTAGAGTTTCATCGGAATATCCTCGTCTTCATTCTTCAATCAACCCATCCCGCAGATGGATGATGCGTTGGGCGTGGGCGGCAATGGATGCGTCGTGGGTGACAATCAACAGAGTAAGCCCTCGCTCCTTGTTCAGGCTGAGGAGCAATTGTATAATCTCGGCGCCGGTGCGCGAATCCAGGTTGCCTGTGGGTTCATCTGCCAGGATAATGGCAGGTTGATTGATTAAAGCCCGGGCTATTGCCACCCGCTGTTGTTGTCCACCGGAGAGCTCTGTGGGTCGGTGAGACATACGGTCACCCAGTCCGACCGCTTCGAGGATGCTCTCTGCTCTCTGGTGGATTTCCTTTTCGGTTTTTCCACCGTTATACATGAGCGGTAACTCTACGTTGCGCCGGACGGTCATGCGCGGCAGCAGGTTGAACTGCTGAAAGACGAAACCGACCTTCTGGTTGCGGATGGTTGCCAATTCGTCTTCATTCATCTGACTGATGTCCTTGCCTTCCAGAAAATACTTACCGCTGGTCGGTAAATCCAGACAGCCCAGGATGTGCATCAGGGTGCTTTTGCCCGAACCGGATTGCCCCATGATGGCTACCACTTCACCGCGGTTGATGCAAAATGAGACCCCCCGCAATGCCGGCACTTCCACACTTCCAAGACGGTAGATTTTGGTGATATCCTGCACTTCAATCATGTTATGGCTCCGTATTCGAGGCGGGTGGAGAAGGAGGTTGTCCCCCAGGCGGTTCATTGTTCGGATTGTTGCTCAAGATGGTGATGCGGGACGCAGTGATATTGCCTGCGCTGTCTGTCTCTCCAATCACCATGACCTGCATGCCGGGTTGAATATCGCTGATGGCGCCGCTGATGGTCTTCTCGATCGTGGTTGTATCGGACAGGTTGACAGTAGCGACATTCTGGGCGGTGCTGAGGGTCATCGTCTCACCTTCAACGGTCTTCACCAGACCGGTCGTTCCGCCTCCTGGGAAGCTCATCCCCTGGCTTCGGAACTGCCTCGCCCCTGAGTTTGGGTCGAAGTTCTGACCTTGCTCTGCTATCCCGCGTGCGTTCATAAAGCTGGCGCGAATCTGGTTTGCCCGGTTGGTCTGGTAAGTCATACCGGCGTAGAACCCGCCTGCGGCGATCGCCCCTGCCAGTAGAACTGAGCCGATAACGATCAAAATCTTTTTCATCTCGTCACCTGTATCTTTCGATTTCAAGCTCTATGTCTGGATTCCATTTTGAATTAAGCGTTATCTCAGGGCATACCCGCGGGCGGCGCGCCCATACCGCCCTCCAGCCCGCCCATGAAAACTCGGTTGCCCTGGTTGCTGGAAGCGGTGGTTGATGAACTGGCGCCGTTGATGATCACCGTATCACCCTCGCGCAACTGGTCGCTGATGACCTGACTCATCGAATCGCCGACCAGACCGATTGTTACCGGGACGGAGATTTGCTGACCTTCGAACAGGACCGTCACGATTTGTTGACCGTTGATGGTGCGGATTGCCTTGTTGGGGACCAGCAGGGCGTCCTCAACCTGAGCCGTGGTGATGGTGACGGAGGCGGTCATGCCGGGGCGGATATTTTCATCGGCGTTGGTTACCAGCACGGTCACCGGATAGTTGACCACCCCTTGAGAGACGCTGCCGACTATCCCAATTTCGGTTACTTTGCCGCTATATTGCGCCTCGGGGATAGCGTCGAACTCGATGACAGCCTGTTGACCGACCTTCAGGCTGGCGAGATCCACCTCTGAGATTTCCAGGTCTATATAGATGGATGCCAGATCGTCTATGCGGAAGGCGACATCCCCAGAACTCACCAGGTCGCCGCTTTTTACTTTCACCTCGGTAATCGTACCGCTAAAAGGCGCCAGGAGTTGAGCGTGGTCCAGGGAAGCCTGGGCGGCGTCAACCGCAGCCTGAGCGGCGGCGATATCCGCCTCGCTTGGACCGTTTTTCACCCGCTCATACTCACGCTGAGCGTCTGCCAGGGTGGCTTCTGCCAGGGCGATGGCGGCTTCACTGGCGCCGTTTTTAAGGCGCTCCCATTCCGCCTGAGCCGCTTCCAGGTTTGCCTGCGCCACCGCAACCGCGGCGTCTGCTTGAGCAATCTCGATATCGGTGTAACCCTGCAGGTACCAGTTATAGGTGGCAAAGGCTTTATCCATCTTGTCCTTGGCGGCTATCAGGTTGTTCAGGGCGCGGACGCGATCGAGATTGGTCAGGTTCTTTTTCTCATACTTTTTGTATTCCTTATATGCCTCTTTGTGGGCGGCTTTTGCCAGCAGGTAATCGGTCTCTGCCTTTTCGATGACCAGTTTATCGGTCGAGTGAGGATAATTCATGGCGTTGCGGGTGCACTGGGCGGTCTCGAGGGCGTCCTGAGCGTTTGCCAGCGCCAATTGCGCCTGACTCGCCTCCTCTGCGGCTTTCTGCTTCAGGCTATCCAGAGCTTGCTGGGCATCCACCACCGCCTGGAGAGCCTGAGCCTGTTGGAGCTTCGAGTTCAACAGATCATCCAGATTTTGCTGGGCTTCGATCAGGTCTTGCCTGGCTTTGATCATCTCGGTGGAGAGCGTGTTGGGGTCCAGGGCAGCCAATACCTGATTTTCCACAACCAGGTCTCCTGGTTGAAGGGTGACCTCGCCGACCTTGCCAGAGGTCTGCCAGACAATGGTTGCACTTTGACCTGCGCGAGTGTTGCCGGATGCGCTCAGGGTGGATGATAGCGTTCCTCGGGTGATGGTTGTCGTTTGGATTGTGCTTGTGCTGCCGCTTTGGTTGCTTGCCCAGGCGCGGTACCCCACCCCTGCAGCGATCAGAATCACCACGATCAAGCCGGTAATAACGATGCTTTTCTTCTTCACCTTTACCTCCTGTTTGATTGGACGCCAGCCATGCTTTTGGATTACGGCTGGTTGAATTTGGGTCTATCACGCGTAATTCTAGGATCGCATGCTGTGAGAACGCCAAGAAAATGCTGTGAAAATGCTGAGAATCGCCGTTTTCACAGCGTTTTCTCAGC
>JBBIPD010000025.1:2628-15761 GCA_037443025.1 Chloroflexota bacterium | reverse complement strand
GCGGTGGCAATCCCCCACAATCGTGAAATCATCCACGTGATTCAGCGCGGCTTCAACGTGGACGGTCAGGAGGGAATCCGGATGCCGGTGGGTATGCATGGCTATCGGCTGGAAGTCGAGACGCATATCATCACCGCCTCGGCGGCGTCGGTAGAGAACCTGCGCCAGTGCGTTGGGGCTTCTGGGGTTGAGGTGTCTCAGTTTGTGTTGAACCCGCTCGCCTCGGGCGAAGTGGCGCTGAGCGAAACCGAGCGACAGATGGGTGTGGTGATTTGCGATATCGGCGGCGGTACGACCGATATGGCAATCTACATTGACGGCGATGTGTGGTACACCGCGGTCATCGGCGTAGGCGGCAACCACATCACCTCCGATATTGCCCACGGCTTGCGCCTGCCCATGACCCAGGCAGAAGAAATCAAGATTCAGCATGGGCATGCCGTCCAATCTGAGGTAGGTCCACAGGAGTCGTTCAACGTCAAACCCTTTGGTGAAGAAGCCCCGGTGCAGGTGAACCGCCAGGAATTGGCGATGATCATCGAAGCCAGGGTGGAGGAGATGTTGGGGCTGGTGCTGCAAGAGGTCAAACGCTCAGGTTACGATGGTCTTCTGCCGGCAGGGATGGTATTGACAGGCGGCACAAGCCAGTTGCCCAGCATAAAAAACCTGGCGAACCGAATGCTCGGCGTGCCGGTGCGCATCGCCAAACCGGAAAACCTGGTTGGCATGACCGACAAGCTGGACTCGCCTGCATTTTCTACCAGCGTGGGATTGCTGCGCTGGGCATTTCTATATAATGAGTTTTCACCCCAGGAAGGCATCCGCAGACGCGGCTTCCAGACTCAGACCGATGGGGTGTTAAGGGACCGGGTGAAAAACATCATCAAGCGCCTGCTCCCATAATCTAAATCTCAATGAGGAGGATTTTTGTATGTCAAAAGATATGAATGTACCCAATCAACTGGAGTCCTTCGCCAAGATAAAAGTCGTTGGCGTGGGCGGCGGCGGATGCAATGCCGTGGACAGGATGATCTCCGAGGGCTTGCAGGGTGTTGAGTTTGTGGCGATCAACACCGACGCTCAGGCTTTGATGCTCTCGAAGGCTCCAACCCGTGTTCGCGTGGGAGAAAAACTCACCCGCGGTCTGGGTTCTGGCGGCGATCCAGAAACCGGTCGTAAAGCATGCGAGGAGACCGCAGAAGATATCTACGAAGTGCTCAAGGGCTCAGACATGGTCTTCATCACCGCTGGCATGGGCGGCGGCACCGGCACAGGCGGCGCGCCGATCGTTGCCCAGGTGGCGAAAGAAGTGGGCGCTTTGACCATCGGCGTGGTCACCCGCCCCTTCACTTTTGAGGGTTCACGGCGCATCCAGTCGGCAGAAGCGGGAATTGCCAGGTTGAAGGAACAGGCAGATACCCTGATTGTGATCCCGAACGATCGCCTGCTTCAGATTGTGGACAAGCGCGCCACCATGCAACAGGCATTCCGCATGGCAGACGACGTGCTGCGCCAGGGTGTTCAGGGTATTTCAGAATTGATTACCGTCCCCGGATTGATCAACCTGGACTTCGCCGATGTACGGACGATCATGTCTGAGGGTGGAGCGGCTCTGATGGCTGTTGGTGTGGGCAAAGGGGAGGATGGCGCTCGCATTGCAGCCGAGGCGGCTATCTCCAGCCAACTCCTGGATATCACCATTGACGGCGCACGCGGTATTCTGTTCAACGTCACCGGTGGACCTGAACTGACCCTGTTCGAGGTCAATCAGGCGGCGGCGATTATCAAGGAAACCGCTCACCCAGATGTCAATCTCATCTTTGGCGCTGTCATTGATCCCAATATGAAGGACGAAGTGCGCATCACCGTTATCGCCACCGGTTTTGAGCGCACCGGCGTCCCGCGGCGGATAGTGGAACAACCCGTTATCGAATCCCGAGACCGATCGGCAAACCTTGGACAGACCCCGGTGCCGGTTGCGCCGGCGCGAGATTTTCAGCCGCGCGCTTTCAACACCGAGGATTTGGACATCCCAACTTTCTTGAGAAATCGTGGCAGATAGACGGGATTTAGAAACGGTAGAAAGCTGTTAAGCCCGGCATCCTATCCTGTTGGACGCCTGACGGCTTCTGACAGGGTAAGGACATGCCTTGAAATTGAGAGAATGATGCAGCCTGAAAAGGGCGATTCGTCTGGCGAGGTCGAAGCAGGAACCACTCGCTGTTCACCAAGACCTTGTCCAATGGCGGGGGAGAGCCGGTCCTCCTCCCGGCTCTTCCTTGCTGCCGGTTGGCGGCTGCAGTTTCACGAGTCGCTCTCCCCGCCCATGCCTTCGCGTGGGGAGAGAGGCTCGGCTTTGTATTGGTCGCCCTGCCCGGAGGTTGGAGGGGGAACGACGGCAGGGAATGAATCCCAGATATCTGCAATATCGCATCAATCCCCAGCCCGGATATACTGGTCCAACCCAGCTTTCAATTTTGTTAGCTGGTCAGATACAAAATTTTAAGCTTAGAGAGTACTTTTAGACCTTGCAAACCAAAATCAAGTGTGCTACAATTTTGCCTGCTTCCCACCCAATATATACGATATATTAATTCAATGCCCCCACCTATGGCGGCTACAAATGTTCTAATTAATCGCGGGGTCTCATGCGCTGTCCGTACTGCAAACACGATAGTTCAAAAGTGATTGACACCACCCACGACTCTCGGGGAGGTGTGCGGAGACGGCGCGAGTGCGAAAACTGCGGTCAGCGATTCAGCACCTATGAACGTCCGATTATGGCGACCCCGTTGATCATTAAGCAAGATGGCACACGCGAGGAGTTCGACCGTGAAAAATTAGCCCGGGGGATTCGCATCTCTTGCGCGAAACGCCCAGTATCGGCGGCGGATATTGACCGCCTGGTGGGGGAAATCGAAGCAACGCTTCAGGCGATGGGAAAGGCTGAGGTCTCATCTCGTGTTGTGGGGGACATGGCGATTGCAGGCTTGAAAGAGTTAGACCAGATTGCTTATATCCGGTATGCCATCGTCTACTTAGGACTGGACGACTTGAAGGCAATCCGGAGCGAAATCGATCGTCTTTTAGAAGGTTGAATTATTATAGGTGCCCCGCCGTAAAAGGGGGTAAACCACCGGCAATTTTGCCCGTTTATCATCTCTAAGGAGTGGTATCCATGTTGCACGATTCTCCAGCTCAAGAGCTAAAAAATGGTCTTTTACCGACCCCGCCTCTGCCCGAGGACCTTCCGGGGATAGATTTAACCGAGAATGCGCGCAAGGTGCTGATTCGCCGATATGTGCGCCGCGGTAAAGATGGAAATCCCGTCGAATCAGTCGAGGAGATGTTCTGGCGGGTTGCCTATCATGTGGCAAAAGTGGAGGAAGCCTGGGGCGAAGATGTCCTGAGGCGGGCGCGAGAGTATTACCAGCTTCTCACCAGCAAGTGTTTCTTCCCCAATTCGCCCACTTTCACGGGAGCCGGAACGCCTTTAGGGCAACTGGCGGCATGTTTTGTTTTGCCCGTTGCCGATGATATGGGGCGAAATTCTGCGGGAATCTTCCAGACTCTGCGCGACGCAGCCCTGATACAGCAAACCGGAGGCGGGAATGGCTTCTCATTTTCCCGCTTGCGCCCCAAAGCCACCCTGGTAAAGTCCTCCGCCGGGCAGGCGACCGGTCCCGTGGGCTTTTTGCGCGTCTATGATAAAGCCTTCGGAGAGATTGCCCAGGGTGGAACCCGGCGCGGGGCGAATATGGCGGTCTTGCGGGTGGATCATCCCGATATCGAGGAGTTTATCACCTGCAAAACGGATGAAAACGCCATCACCAATTTCAACATCTCGGTCGGCATCACCGACGCCTTCATGGAAGCGGTGTTGAAGGATGATATCTGGGAGTTGCGTTTCCCGGATGTCAGCGCGCCTGAATACCATGAATTTCATGGGACCTTGGAGCAGGCGGAAGCGGCTGGCGTGCCGATTAAAGTGTACAAAACCGTCCCCGCCCGTGAACTCTTTGAAAAAATCGTCAGCCAGGCGCACCATAATGGCGAACCCGGGGTGTTGTTCCTGGATGCAGCCAACCGTACCAATCCGGTGCCGCATCTCTACGAGCTGGAAGCGACCAACCCCTGCGGCGAACAATGGCTGGGACCTTACGAGAGCTGTTGTCTGGGTTCTATCAACCTGGCGCAGCATTGCGCCCCCAATGGTCAGGTGGATTGGGAGAAGTTGCGTAAAAATGTTCGACTGGCGACAATGTTCCTGGATGATGTTGTCGAAGCCAATGCTTATGTCCCGGCGGTGCCGCAACTGAAAGAAGCTGCGTTTCGCGCTCGCCGGATAGGCTTAGGGATTATGGGTCTGGCTGATTTGATGTACCACGCAGGCATCCGGTATGGCTCCCCAGAAGGTCAGGAATTTGGCGCTCAGGTCATGGAATTTGTGCGCTATCACGCCATGCAAACCAGCATCGAACTGGCTGAGAAGCGGGGTCCATTCCCGGCAATCAAGGGGAGCATTTACGACCCTGCGAATCTGCAATGGCAACCCCCTGCTCCCCTGCAACCTTACCAGCACGATTTTGGGCGCCCAAACCTGGATTGGGAGAAGGTGAGGCAGGGAATTATTAAGCACGGCATTCGTAACGCTGCCCAGACCACCGTCGCTCCAACCGGAACGATTGCGACCGTGGCTGGATGCGAGGGGTATGGCTGTGAACCGGTCTTTGCTCTGGCGTACATTCGCCACGTCAATGATAACGGCAACGATCTTCAATTGACTTATGCCAGCCCGGCTTTTGAAAGCGCCCTGACTCAGGCTGGCTTGGACGAGGAAACCCGTCTGAAAATTATCCAACATGTGCTCGATATCGGCACCTGCCAGGGGCTGGCTGAAGTCCCGCAAGACATCCAGCACACGTTTGTGGTCTCATCGGATATCAGCGCTGAGGAACATGTACGTATGCAGGCTGCTTTACAGGTGTTTGTGGACAACAGCCTGAGCAAAACCGTCAATTTCCCCTCGGATGCCAGCGAGGAAGACGTGGCGACGGCGTATAAACTTGCCTGGGAGCTGGGTTGTAAGGGCATCACCGTGTATGTGACCGGTTCACGGCAGAAGGTCGTTCTGGAGACAAAAGCCACAGCCAAGCAGAAACAGGTTGCTCCGGAAGCGTCCAAGACTGCATCTTCAGAAGAGGCGGTTCAACAACTGGTCATGTGGCACGAAAAGAAAAAGCCGCGCCCCCGCAGCCTGCGCGGATATACTTACACTATCAGCACCCCTCTGGGAAAAGCCTTTGTCACCATCAACGAAAACGGCGGCAACCAGCCCTTTGAAGTGTTCATCAACACCGCTAAGGCTGGTTCGGATACGGCGGCGGTGTCGGAGGCGATTGGTCGGTTGATCTCTTATATCTTGCGTCTGGCGTCTCCCATCGCCCCTCGCGACCGTCTGAAAGAGGTCTGGCGCCAGTTATCCGGCATCGGCGGCGGGCGTTCGCTTGGATTTGGTCCCAATCGGGTGCGTTCTTTGCCCGATGGGGTGGCGCAGGTGCTGGCAGAATACCTGGAGGAGACGGGCTTGTCGGCTTCAGGCGACCCGGGTGAGGATGACGCTGAAAGCCAGGGCAGCAACGGAGATCATTCGCTGAGCGAGTCGGCTCGAAGTGTCACAAAATATGGAAGCCAGATGGGGCAGATTCCGCTCCAGTTTGGGGATTTGTGCCCGGAGTGCGGACAGGCAACGGTGGTGAACGAGGAAGGCTGCCGCAAATGCTATTCCTGTGGTTACAGTGAATGTTGATGTCGGGTAGAATTTAGAGAAGACAGGGCTGACGGTGAAGCGCTCTTGTCTCTTCAGGGGCAGCCAGCAAGGAGTCTGATGGACATTCAGAAGCTATCAAACCGGATGGAGAACAACGCCTCGTCCATTGCCAGTCTCAGCCGCTGGGTTTCAGATGAACAGGCGCGTTGGAAACCCGATGCTCAATCCTGGTCGATTTTGGAAGTGATCAATCACCTCTATGATGAAGAGCGCCAGGATTTCCGCGTGCGCCTGGAGTACATCCTCTTCCGACCTGGGGAAGCCTGGCTTCCCATAAATCCCCAGGGCTGGGTGGTTGAGCGCCAGTATAATCAGCGCAACTTAAACGAATCTGTGGACAATTTCCTGGCGGAGCGGGAGAAATCACTTGCCTGGTTGCATGGATTGAACTCGCCGGACTGGGACGCCACCTGCCCTACCCCCTGGGGGCAGATTACCGCCGGGGACATGTTCTCCGCCTGGGTAGCGCACGATTTGCTCCATCTTCGCCAACTTGTCGAACTGCACTGGGCGTACACCAACCAGGCAGTTAAACCCTATAGCACACAGTACGCTGGAGAGTGGTAAGTGGTCAAACGCCTTGTGATCGTGGCGGGAAATATCGGCACCGGCAAAACCTCGCTGACCGAGCGCATCGGCACCCGTCTGGGTTGGGAGACAGCCTTTGAATCGGTGGCGGATAACCCCTACCTGTCCGATTTCTACGCCGATATGCGCGCCTGGTCGTTTCACCTGCAAATTTTCTTCCTGGGACACCGCGCCACCCAGTACCTCGAGTACGCCAGAAGCCCTCAATCGGCGATCCTGGATCGCAGCATCTACGAAGACGCGCACATATTCGCCCGCGCCCTGCATCATATGAACAACATCACCGAGCGCGATTATCTTTCCTACCGCAGGGTCTTCGATTTGGTGGTTGATCATCTCCCACCGCCGGACTTGCTCATCTACCTTAAAGCCCCTGTGGATTTGCTGATTGAACGCATCCACCGCCGAGGACGGGCGATTGAGAGCGGCATCACCAGAGAATATCTGGCGTTGCTCGAGTCGTTTTACGACGATTGGATGAGGACCTTTGACATCTGTCCGGTGCTCACCATCCGAACCGACAACCTGGACTTCGTGCACAAACCAAAGCACCTGGATATCGTTGTGCAGCGCATTCAGGAAATTCTGGCTGGCAAGGAAGAGGTGGTCTTCCCGGTCAATAACAATTGAGGCTCTGGGTTATCCCATAACCCGCTGCAACGCCCGACAGACGTAATCCACCTGGGCTTCGCTCATCACGCCCGAAAAAGGCAAAGCCAGACTGCGCCGCCCTAAATCTTCGGTAACCGGAAAATCGCCTTCCTGGTAGCCAAAGCGTTCAACCATATAGGGTTGTAGATGGATGGGGAGGAAGTAGGGGCGCGCCGGAACGCCCATCTGCCCCAATGCCGCCGCAACCCGATTGCGGTCAATCCCTGGGGAGAATCGAACCACATAGACAAACCAGCTTACCCGAGAAGTGGTCGGGATGATTTGGGGGATTTCGAGCCCGGGTATCTCCACCAGACGTTCAGCGTACCAATCTGCCACTTTCTGGCGCTTTTGGAGCAATTCCTCGATGCGCTCCATCTGCACCCGCCCCAAGGCAGCGCTCATCTCGTCCAGGCGATAGTTGTAACCCAGGTAGGTGTGTTGCAGCCAGGTGTCTCCGGGAGCCCGTCCCTGGTTGCGCATGGCGCGAATTAAATCGGCGGCTTGATTGTCGTCGGTGACGATGCCTGCCCCCTCGCCGGTGGTGATCTGTTTATTGGGGTAAAAGGCATACACCCCGTATTCTCCCAGAGTGCCAGCCTTGCGCCCTTTGTACTCTGCCCCCAGGGCTTCACAGGCGTCCTCGATTAATTTCAACCTATATCGGTCGGCTGTTTCCCGCAGGGCGTCCATATCAGCCGGTTGACCGAAGACATCCACGGCGAGTATCCCCTTTAGGGTTGCCTGGGGTTGCGCCCCGCGCCGCGGCAGCCAGGTTCGGGTGGCGGAGCCGCCAGCTATCAGGTCTGCGGCGGCGCGTTGTACCAGATGGGGGTCAATATTTCCGCTGACCGGGTCTACATCAACAAAAATTGGGATGCTTCGCTCGAAGAGGAGCACATTTGCCGAGGCGACGAACGAAAAGGGGGTGGTAATCACCAGGTCGCCATCCTGGATGCCCGCCGCCCGCACGCACAGGTGCAGCCCGGCAGTTCCAGAGGAGACCCCAATCGCATGGCGGCAGCCGGTGTAAGCCTGGAACGCGGCTTCAAACTTCGTTATCTCCTGCCCCATGCTCAGGTGGGGGGTGCGCAAGACTGCCGCCACTGCATCACGCTCCGCCTGGGTCAAATCGGGCGAGGACATCGGGATTTCAGGGAGGCTGTTTTCCAATTTGGGCAAGATTCTCTCCCCTCCTAATCCAGCCAGGTGGCGCCAGCTCGCACTAAACCGCCGTCTGGCACATCGTTTTTGATGGTCGCGCCGTTGCCGATGCGCGCTCCTTGACCGATTCGAACCAGCAGGTTGATGGTGACGCCCATACCGATGAGGACGCCATCGCCCACCTGCACCCCGCCCGCCAAAATCGCCCCTGGCGAGATGTTCACGTAATTTCCTAACTTGCAGTCGTGCGAGACAATTGCCCCGGTGTTAATGATCGTGCCAAACCCCACCTCCACCTCGCTGCCCACATACGCCTGGGGAAAGACCTGGGTTCCGGGGGCAAGCGATGCGCTCGCTTCGATGAACGCCTTGGGGTGCACCAAAGCCGGACACGTGAAACCCGCAGCTGCCAGACGGCGAAAGATCTCAACCCGCACCGACAGGTTGCCTATCCCACCAACCGCATTAGCAGCCAGGCGAACGCCATCCCGATGCAAATCTGGCAAAACCTGAGCCCCGCCTAAAACAGGCGCACCCAGCAGAGAGGTCCCCTTTGGGAGGTTGTCATCTACCACGCCGAGGATATGATAACTGCCCAATGCTCTGATTAATTCGATCAGGGATTTGCCATGCCCGCCGCCGCCGTAGACGATAATTGCGGTTGCATCGAACGCCGAAACCGGTGGGGTGAATTGATCAAGCCCAGGTGGTCGAAGGGTTTTATCGGCTAACGCCTGGATTTCGCCTTCGGTGATGAGCGGACCAAGGGGAAGTTGATCCAGTTTGATTCCCAACTGGCGCGCCTTTTCCAGGGCGGGTTAGGTGATGCGCAAACCAGGTGGGATTGATTCTGGAGCACTCACCTCATCCCTGGGCATTTCCTCCGGGGGAGGCTGCCAGTCCGGGGTGTCTGCCAGATAGCAAAGCACTTCCCCGGCGCGCACGGTTTGCCCCTGGCGCAGGCGTAATCCAGCCACAAAACCACCCGCTTCAGCCTGCACATCCGCCGTGGCTTTGGTGGTCTCCAGAGTGCAGAGGGTATCGCCAATCTCTACCCGCTGTCCTTCGACAATGGAGAGCGTCGCCAGCATGGCTTCCGGCTCGTTGGGGTTCAGCAAGGGGATTAAAACAGGCGTAGACATAAGGTTGTGGCTGAGTAATTTTACCCTTTGTGTGCGAGCTTGAGGGATTTTTGGACGATATCCGCTATATCCGGCAGGACTTTTGCCTCTAACACAGGCGAGGCGGGGATGGGTTCGTCGTCCGCAGCCACCCTCGCCGCGAATTGCAATCCCACACCGGATGTTTCGACGCAGCGAGAAACTATCTCCGCGCCCCAGCCGAGGGTATATGTGCCTTCTTCTACGGTCAATAAGCGCCGGGTGCGCTGGAGCGACTCCAGGATCAGGGTGATATCAAAAGGGGCAAGGCGGGTGAAAATATACAGTTCAGCGAAAATCTCGTGCTCATAAGCCAGGCGCAAGACCGCCTGACGCGCCAGTTCGGACATATAGCCATAGCTACAAATGGTCAGGTCTGGCGCTGGCGCATCGCGCACCGTCAGGGTGTAGATTGGCGCTGGAAGTCCGTTATGGCTTAGCTCACCGGTTTTCACCTCAAACTCAGGCAAGCGGTTCACTTCGCCCACGGGAAGCGAATAGAGCAGCTTGTTTTCGATAAAGAGAACCGGGTCCTCGCTGAGCAGAATGGCGTCATAGAGCAGTTGCCCGGGGTCGCCCAGGTTGGTTGGCGCCAGGATTTGCAATCCAGGCACTCCCAGGTAGAGTTTTTCCAGGGTCTGGCTGTGGGTTGGACCGTAACCGCGTCGCCCGCCCATTGGGGTGCGGATGACCAGAGGCGTTTTCACCTGTTCATTGTACATATAGGCGAACTTGGCGATGTGGTTGATGAGCTGATCGGCAATCAGGGTTGTAAAGTCGCCGAACATAATTTCCACCACCGGTCGCAAGCCGCGCAGAGCCATCCCGGCTGCCAGACCGGCAATCCCCGCCTCCGATACCGGTGTGGTCAACACCCGCCTGGGATAGGCGCTGGACAAGCCGCGGGTCACTTTGAAGGCGCCGCCGTAAGGGTCCAGGATGTCTTCGCCGAGCAAGAAAACGTCTGGCCTGGCGTCCAGGGCGCGGCGCAACGCAGAATTGAGCGAGTCAAGGACGGTTGGCATGGTGTCTCAAGTCGGTCTGGTTTTGAGTTTGTCGCCGGGAGCCACGACAGGTTGGGCAAGCGGTTCGGCTAATGCCTGCTCAAATGTTCTCTCTATCTCTTCGTTCACTTCTCGTTGGATTGATTGGAGGCTCTCGCTGTCCAACCTTGCTCCATGAATCGTGAGCGGATCGCGGGTGGAGCGTAACTGTTCGATCTCTGCCCTGGAGCGGGTATCGTCGCCTTTTGAATGGGGACCAAAACGGCAGGTGTGCAGAATCAACGCCCGAGGCGCGCCGGATTTGCGGATGCCCTGGAGCAGCTCGTCGGCTTCAGCCTGTATCTCCAGCACATCACTGCTATCCAGCTCGACTGCGGGGATGCCAAAGGCTGTAAAACGCCCTGGGATGCTGCCTGCCATTGCCAGCTCGATTGGCGTGGTTTGGGCGATGCGGTTGTTCTCCAGGATATACAGGATGGGAAGCTCCCAAAGGCTGGCAAAGTTGAGCGCCTCGTACACCACGCCTTCGCCAAGGGCGCCATCCCCGAGAAATGCAAACACCATCCCCCCACTTCCTTTCAGCTTTTGCGCCAACGCCATACCGGTCGCCAGGGGGGCTGTGCCTCCCAGGACGCCGTTGGAGTAGAAGTTCTTCCAATGGATGTGCTGCGAACCGCCGCGCCCTCCGCACACGCCGCCCGGTTTGCCCATCAGTTCGGCAAACAACGCTCTGGGCTCTCCGCCGTAAGCCAGGAAATGTCCGTGACAGCGATGGTTGCTGACCACGATATCCTCAGGCGCCAGGTGAGTGAGCACGCCGACGGCATTGGCTTCCTGTCCCAGGTAGGTATGGGTGGTGCCGGGAAAGATGCCTCTGGCGAAGTTCTCCAATACCCTCTCCTCAAAGCGCCGGATGCGGTACATGGAACGATACAATCCAGGGTTATCAGGCTGCATAGATGCCAATCATAACAGAAATTACCATCGCCAATTTGCCCAACGCCTCCCAGATTGAACAGCCAGCTCACCCAGAAATGCCCTCATGGGTTATCATCCCCTGGGATATTGCCTGTCTGCGTTTCAGGGTTGGTTGGGGTAGAGCCGGTTTCATTGTTACCCATGAACTCTTCTGCTGTGGCGCGTCCGGGTTGGCTGATGCCCTCGCGGGCGATCACCTTCCACAGGGTCAGGAGAAGGATGCGAATATCCAGCCCCAGCGACCAGTGATCAACGTACCAGATATCCAGGCGGAATTTATCCTGCCAGGTGAGAGCGTTGCGCCCGTTAACCTGCGCCCACCCGGTGATGCCCGGCAGGACATCATGCCTTCGAGCTTGATCCGGAGAGTAGCGCGAGAGGTATTGCATCAGCAATGGGCGAGGACCCACCAGGCTCATTTCGCCGCGCAGCACATGGAACAGCTCGGGCAGTTCATCCAGGCTGGAGGCGCGCAGAAAACGTCCAAGGCGGGTAAGACGCTGTTCGTCGGGGAGGCGGTTGCCCTCGGCATCGAAGTCTTCGCGCATGGTCCGAAATTTATAGAGGTAGAACGGCTTGCATCGATATCCTGGTCTGAGCTGACGGAAGAGTATCGGTCTCCCATGCCAAATCAACACCAACAGCGCCAACCCCAGCATGATGGGGGAGAGCAGTAGCAAGCCTGGAATGGTGAGGAGCAAATCCAGGATGCGTTTGGAGAGCGGCATACCTTCAGGCAACAGTTTCATCGCTGGGTTGGAGGTTGGGTTTTGGGGTTTCTTTGTTGAGGCGTTCAAGGATTTCAACCAGGAAATTGCGCCAATCGCTCAGGGTGTGGTATGGAATCCACAGGGCGGTCTTGCCAATCCGCACCCCAGGACCCAGCGATGGCAGGTCCGGGGGGACTTCGCCATCCGGAAAACGTAAAACGAGCTGATCATTTTCGCTGCTCACCGATGCCAGCCCTGCTTTCTCTGCCAGCAATTTGATTTTCAACTGGAAGAACAGGTTTTGAACCTCTTCGGGCGGCGCACCGAAGCGGTCGTTGAATTCCTCTTTGAGGGCATTAATCTGCTCCATGCTGCGGACATCGGCGATGCGGCGGTACAGGCGCAGGCGCAAGTTCTTTTCAGGGACATAGTCGGCGGGGATGCTGGCGGGTATGGGCAAATCAACGTTCACCGGCAGCGAAATCTCTTTCAACCCCGCCGAGGCGGACATTGCGAAGGGGAAGCCGCCTTGAGAGCGCAAACGGCGGACAGCTTCTCCCAGGAGCTGAGTGTATAAATGAAAGCCGACCGAAGCGATATAGCCGTGCTGACGGGTTCCAAGTAAATCCCCTGCGCCGCGGATTTCCAGGTCGCGCATGGCGATTGAAAAACCCGCGCCAAGCTGGGTGTTTTCCGAAATCGTCTCCAGTCGCTGACGCCCTTCCTCCGTGGGTTGGCGGCGGGCGTGGCGGAAGAAATAGGCATAGGCGCGCTGAGCGCCGCGCCCAACCCTCCCCCGCAGTTGATAAAGCTGCGCCAGACCAAAAGTGTCGGCGCGATCAACGATCAGGGTGTTGGCGTTGGGGATATCCAAACCGGACTCGATGATGGAGGTGCTTAAGAGGACGTCCACCTCGCCGCTGTTGAATTGGCGCATCCGTTCGGATAGCTCGTGTTCTGGCATCTGCCCATGAGCGATGGCAATCCGCACCTCAGGGACAAGCTGTTGTAAATGCCGGCACATGGCGCCGATGGTTTGCACCCGGTT
>JBBIPD010000025.1:0-2592 GCA_037443025.1 Chloroflexota bacterium | reverse complement strand
GCGTTCCAGTTCGCGCAGGATTGCCTGGCGCACAAGTTTCGGCGAGTACGGACCGACATAAGTGACGATTGGCAATCGCTCCTCAGGAGGGGTGTTGATGGTCGAAATATCCCTGACGCCGGTCAGAGTCATGTAAAGGGTGCGCGGGATGGGGGTTGCGGTCAGGGTGAGCACATCCACTTCAGTGCGCATCTTTTTCAAGGCTTCTTTATGGGTTACCCCGAAGCGTTGTTCCTCGTCAATAATCAACAACCCCAGGTCCTTGAAGCGCACATCCGAGGAGAGCAGACGGTGGGTGCCGATGACAATGTCCACCGCTCCCCTTTCCAGCCTTTCCAGGATATCGCGCTGTTCCTGGGGCGTGCGAAACCGCGAGAGCATCTCGACCTCCACCGGGAAGGCAGCAAGGCGCTGGCAGAAAGTCTGATAGTGCTGCTGGGCAAGCACAGTGGTCGGCACCAACATGGCGACCTGTTTGCCGTCCATCACAGCTTTGAAAGCGGCTCTCAGGGCGACCTCGGTTTTTCCGTAGCCCACATCGCCGCAGATCAGACGGTCCATCGGGCGATCCCTCTCCATATCTCGCTTCACTTCTGCCAGAACGCGCAACTGATCCGCGGTCTCCACATAGGGAAAACTCGCCTCCAGCTCCTGCTGCCAATGGCTGTCTTTGGAGAAGGCATGCCCTCGGATGATATTGCGCCGGGCGTACAGGTCCAGCAGGTCTTGCGCTACTTCCTGAACAGCCTCCTTAACGTACGCTTTGGTTGAGCGCCATTCGCTGCTGCCCAGGTGACTCAGGGCTGGCATACGCCCATCTGAGCCGACATAACGCGTAATCCGATCTGCCTGGTGCACCGGCACGTATAACTGCGCCTGATCGGCGTATTCGATGCAGAGGTATTCGCGCATGATGCCGTCAATAGCGCGATTCACCAGACCGACAAAAACGCCAATGCCGTGATCAACGTGGACCACATAATCGCCTGCCTGAAGGTCTGCGTAAGCCGCTTCGGGCGATTCGGCAACCGGACGATGCCTCTGGCGCGGTTCCGGACGACGCCAGCCGAATATCTCGCCGTCGGTAAAAAGATGGAGGGGGGGTGCGCCGGGGATGGAATATACCCAGCCCTCGGTAAGGCTGCCCTGGACGAACTGGACTGCTTCTGGGTTTTCTGCTGGCACCCGGCGCTGTTCGTTCCAGAGTTCGCTCAGCCTGGTTGCCTGCCTGGAAACGATGACCGCCTGCTCTCCCGCCTGGGTGATGCCAGACAGAGATTCGATGAATGATTTCAGCCTTCCGGCAAATCGCGGTGCGGATGAAAACCGTCGGGCGAGATTGAGAAGTGGGGAGCGGTCATCGTCCATCTCGACGCCGCTTGAAGGTCCTAACTCCAGGGTGTGATGTAACGGAAGGGTATCCGCCAGTTCTGTCCAGGTTAGGTATGGAATGGGAAAACCTTCGTCAATCGTTCCATCCGCGATGGCTTCACGCCGCAGTTCCAATGCCTGTTGTTCCAGGTCGGTGATGGCGTCTTCCAGCGCCTGCTGGTTGTCGATGGCGATCAAATCCTGACGAGGGAGATAGTCGAGTAAGCTGGCAGGGCTGGGATGAAGAAGAGGGATATGGAATTCGATAAATTCCTCGGTTGGTGTTTCTGTCTTTTGATCGAAAGGCAGGAGGAACTCCCGCGCCGGAGTGACCAGCAACCGGTCGCGTGGGTTGACCGTGCGTTGGGTTCCTGGGTCGAAGTAGCGCAGGGTGTCAATCTCATCCCCAAACAACTCCAGGCGGGTGGGTTGGAGGTCGGCGGGGGTCCAGATATCCAGAATGCCCCCGCGGCGGGCGTACTGCCCGGGCGAGACGACAGTATTGACGAGTTGATACTCCAGGTGATGCAGGTTGCGGATAAGCTCATCCATCTGCACCGCCTGACCTCGGCGCAGCGTGCGCGTCGCCGATAGAAACTCCCGGCGGGGGAGGCTGCGGGTGATCAGGGCGCGCCCCGAGGTGATAATCAGCGGGGGAGATGGCGGCGTCGGCGCGCCGGGGATGTGATAGGAAGCAAGAACGGTCAGCACAGCCAGGCGGTCGCGACGGGTATTCTCCCCCCAGGGCGATTTCTCATAGAATAAGGGGTTTGGCTCGGGGAACAAAAAGCGCGGCGCCTCAGGCATCCACAATCCCAATTCCTCATAGAGGGTCAGGGCATGGTCAGCCCGGTCGGTGATGAGCAGTATCGGACGCTGGATTTTAGTGTGGATTGCTGCAAGCGTCGGCAAGCGGGCTGCCCGGCGCAAACCCAAAGAAATCGGCTGTGCGCCAGCGGGGGGTCTTTCTGCGACTGCCTGGAAAAACTCTGGCGAGGTCGCGATGATATGTTTCAGAATATGGTCAAGTACAGAATCCATAAAAATAACGCCAGGTTAATCCTGTTCTGGATGAGGGGGGGGGTTGTCGTCCTGCCCGTTTGGGGCGGCGTTGAATTTGTTCATCGCCGCGGTCAATCCTTGAGCGATATAGAATAAAATTGCCTCGGTCGCCCGATCGAGAATAGCGGGGAGCGATTCGACTTCATGCGAGCTGAAATC
>JBBIPD010000024.1:0-15804 GCA_037443025.1 Chloroflexota bacterium | reverse complement strand
CGACCAGATATTCCTGGAAGGCTTCCACGGTCTCCTCGGGCAGCCAGGTGCCGAACGCCTTGTACGCTTTCTCCCCGGCGTAGACTTCCATCCAGTGGATTTTACGTTTGCCGCGGTATGCTTTTTCCACTGCGGCATCCATCACCCGAACCGCGGCGCGCCAGATGTCCCTTCCGGTGCCGTCGCCCTCGACGAATGGGATGATGAGATGATCCGGCACTCTGAGCGCCCCATTGTAAATTGTGATTTTTTCCCCATCTGGCGGAATCTGTAAAATCTGATAACCCATGTCCTTCTCCCTCAGTTGTGTTGATTAGACCCATCTTCTAGTAATTATGGCTGGAAGAGCGAACTGCTCTATGACAGTAGCCAATTGGGACGATTATACATTGCGAGCATCGGCAATGCAACTCTGGTTTAGGAGGCGGGAGCAGGCTCCGGTTTTGAAAAAGCCAGAGTTGGTGGGTGTGCCTGTGTGACAAATCTCACGGTGATATAATCCAATAAGTTGGAAGTATTGCGTGTAAGTGTTCATATCCCTCAGGATGGATTTAGTACAGACCCACCATGACTGTTCAAAAATTTTCACCTCAATTTGTCTCCGCAAAACCAGATGGGAACGCCTGGCATTCTCTCAGAGCGGAGGAGATTTTACTGCAATTTGAGACCACTTATGAATCGGGTCTTTCATCTGAGGAAGCGCGGCGTCGCCTGGAGATATATGGTCCAAATGCCCTCGCAGAGGCGCCTCCGACTACTCTCTGGCAAATGCTCTGGGAGCAATTTAACAATTTTGTGGTCATCTTGTTAATTGTGGCGGCGATTGTCTCTGCTCTGTTGGGGGATTGGATTGAGGCGGCAGCGATTATGGCGATTGTGATTTTGAACGCTGGATTAGGGGTGATTCAGGAGCGGCGTGCCGAGCAATCTCTGGCAGCATTGCGTAAACTGGCAGCGCCTGAAGCGCATGTGATTCGCGATGGATCGCGCAAGACGGTGCCAGCCAGTGAGCTGGTCCCCGGCGATTTGGTGTTGCTGGAGGCGGGCAACTTCGTACCGGCTGACATTCGCCTGTTGGAAGCGGTTAACCTGCGGGTCGAAGAGGCTGCCCTCACGGGTGAATCGGTGCCGGTTTCGAAGGATGCGGGAGCGGTGCTGGAGTCGGATATCCCGTTGGGGGATCGTAAAAACACCGTCTTTATGGGCACTCTGGTGAATTATGGGCGGGGGCGAGGGGTTGTGGTCGCCACCGGCATGCGCACCCAAATAGGCATCATCGCTGAAATGCTTCAATCTGTCCAGAATGAGCCTACGCCGTTGCAACGCCGCCTGGAACAACTGGGCAAGACCCTGGGGTGGGCGGCGTTGGCGGTGTGCGCATTGGTCTTCATCGTTGGGCTGGTGCAAGGCGCCAACCCTCTGGATATGTTCATTGTGGCGGTGAGTCTAGCGATTGCTGCCGTGCCGGAGGGCTTGCCGGCGGTGGTCACCATCAGTCTGGCGCTCGGCATGCGGGAGATGATCAAGCGCCACGCCCTGATCAGACGCCTGTCATCGGTGGAGACGCTCGGGTCTGCCACAACCATCTGCTCCGACAAGACCGGCACCCTCACCCAAAATGAAATGACCGTCACCAGGATTTGGGCGGATGGTAAGTTCGTTTCAATCAGCGGCAATGGCTATGACCCCACCGGTGAGTTCTTGGTGGAAAACAAGCCGGTTGACATCAGAGGCTATCCGGCAATCTTGACTGCTCTCTGGGTAGCTGCGCTGAATAACGATGCCGATTTGGAGGTGGCGGGTTCTTCGAATGGAAAGAACGCCTATCGCATGGTTGGAGATCCAACCGAAGGGGCGCTGATTGTTGCAGCAGCCAAGGCGGGGGCTTCCTACCGCGATTTGAACAAGGCTTACCCTCGCCTGCAAGAGATTCCTTTCGATTCCAGCCGCAAATTGATGACCACGATCCATGCCCTGGTAGATGTGAGAGACGAAGACATTTCTCCTTTTGTCGAGGAAAGGGGTAAACCAGCCGGTTATGTGGTCACGGTTAAAGGCGCTCCAGACCTGGTGCTTGAGCGGTGTTCGCATTACCAAAGGCTGGATGATTACGCTGTCCCCCTGGATGAGAAATCTCGGATGCGCATTCTCCAGGCAAACGACGAGATGACTCAGGACGCGCTGCGGGTATTGGGCATGGCTTACAGATTGATTCCTGAGATTCCGGATGAGATAAGTTCTGAGACGCTGGAAACCGACCTGACATTTGTCGGGCTGATTGGGATGATAGACCAGCCTCGCCCCGAAGTTTTGCCAGCGCTGCAAACCGCTCGCCAGGCTGGGCTACGCACCATCATGATTACAGGCGATTATCCCAACACTGCCCGCGCAATAGCCGAATCGATTGGTCTGCTTCAGCCTGGTCATCAGGTGCTGACCGGTACAGATATCAATTCGTTGGACGACCAGAAGCTCCAGCTCGAGGTCAGGCATACCGATGTGTTTGCTCGCGTTTCTCCGGAGCATAAACTGAGGATTGTTGAGGCGTTAAGAGCTTCGGGAGAGGTGGTTGCCATGACCGGCGATGGAGTGAACGATGCGCCTTCGATAAAACGGGCGGATATTGGCGTGGCAATGGGAATCACCGGCACAGATGTCACCAAAGAAAGCGCCGATATGGTGCTTACCGATGACAATTATGCCAGCATTGTCTCTGCCATCGAGCAGGGGCGGGTCATTTATAGCAATATCCGTAAATTTGTCTACTATTTGCTCTCTTGCAATCTGGCGGAGATTGCTATTATTTTCCTGGGCACCCTGATAACCAAAAATCCGCCCTTGACCGCAATCCAGCTTCTGTGGCTCAATTTAATTACCGACGGTGCCCCCGCCCTGGCTTTGGGGACGGAAAAGGGAGACCCGGATATTATGCAACAACCACCCAGACCTCCCACAGAGCCAATTATCAACCGGTTTATGCAGGTGGGGATCGCCTTGCAAACGCTTGCCATCACCGCAGCGACCCTGTATGCCTACTTTGTGGGGTTGAAGGTTCACCCGAACCAGCCGGAGTTTGCAGAGACGATGGCGTTCGTGACGCTCTCTTTTTCGGAATTATTGCGGGCATACACCGCTCGATCTGAACGCTATCCGCTTCTGAAGATTGGGGTCTTTGGTAACAGGAACATGAACTACGCTGTCTTGTCTTCCCTCGTCCTGCTGTTAGGGGTCATCTATTTACCCTTCTTGAACGAGGTGTTCAATACCACCCCATTGGGTTGGAGTCAATGGGAACTGGTGCTGCCGCTTCTGCTTGTCCCCTCGATTGTGGCAGAACTCACCAAACTGGCGGCGGGCTGGCTGCGCCGATAAAAGCTGCGATAAAATTCAGGCGGTTGATGTGGGTGATGATATTGCTGCTGGGATGTCACACTCTTTACAATTAAATGTCATTTTATTTGTGAGAAAAATCACCCATTACGCGTGACCTTTGACAATGAACAGAAATCCCGTCCTCTTGTATCATATAGGCAGAACAACGGGATATCAAGAACTTCTTGATGCTCATCGCTGTTTCCTCCTTTGGCGAAAGCCTCCGCCGGGTAACACCCTCACCGCCCGGCGGAGGCGATTTTAAGGGGGGTATCAAAGCTCCTGGTCTACGATCGGTAAGACGACCGTGAAGGTTGATCCCTGACCAACGGTTGATTCCACCCAAATTCGCCCGCGGTGGCTCTCCACGATGGATTTCACAATAGACAACCCTAAACCAACTCCGGGCGACTCCGGCGGGGCATTGCTTGCCCGATAGAATTTATCGAAGACATAGGGTTGATCGGCGGGCGGAATTCCAATCCCATTATCACTGACCTGAAGGATAATCTGCCCATCCTCAGCGCCAGCCAGCACGTTGATTTCCCCTCCCGACGGGGTGAAGTTTATCGCATTTTCTATCAGGTTGGCAACCAGTTGCCTTAACCGGACGGGATTACCAAGAACATGCGGCAACCCCTCCGGAATCTCTACCCTAAGCGTCTGATCCTTTACCCCGGCTTTGTTTTGCATGGACTCGACCGTATATCGGACGATCGCCGAGAAGGGAACGATCTCTTTGCGAGCGTCGAACCCCGCCTCAATCCGCCCCAGTTCGAGCAAATCGTTAATGAGCGAAGTGATATTCTGTACGCTGGCTTCGACCCGCTGAATGAATTCTTGTTGAGCGGCGTTGAGCGGACCGACGCGACCGATCAGTTCCATATATCCCAGGATAGCCGTGAGAGGTGAACGCAAGTCGTGGGAGACTGTGCTGACAAAATCGCTCTTAATCCGGTCTAACTCCTTGAGGTAGGTGATGTCTTGCATCAGAACCGCCAGCCCCATGTCTGGAATTGGGGTAACCTGGGCGCTGAGGACGCGTCCATCATCCAGGGTAATTTCACCCCGATAAGGTCCAGAAGCAGCTTCCTGACCGAGTATCTCCAATAAATCCGGGTGCTGGATCATTTCATGGTATGACTTTCCGATGGGATCCTCGTCCTCCAGGTTAAAGATCGCCCGAGCGGCGGGATTCATGAGCATCACGCGTTCGTTTTGGTCAATCACGATGACCGAATCCTGGATTCCGGTGAGCAATGCCTCGAATTTGTTGCGCTCGATACGGGTGTTGGCATACAGGCGGGCGTTCTCCAGAGCAATGGCTGCGTAATCTGCCAGGGCATAGACCAGGTCTAGATGGTAGCTGGTGAAAGGGTGTCCGCTGCGACGATTGTCAACCCCCAATACGCCGATCACCCGACCTGCGACCTGGAGCGGGACATACATCAGAGTATGCACCAGGTATGAGGTCTTGATTTTCTTCGGCGTGGCGGTATTCAGCAGCAAAGGTTGACCGGTTCGTAACACTTCACCTGGCAGGGTATCCTTGATCGGAACGCGGAAGGTGCGTACAAAATCTTCCCGAAAGTTGCGGGCGGCGCGCATGTACAACTCGCCGCTGGTCTCATCCAGCAGGAGCAGGCTGCCCTCCTCTGCGCCAGTAAGCTCAACTGCTGCATCCACCACTGCGGTCAGGACGCTATCCAAATCCAGAGATGCGGTGATCTTACGCCCAATCTTTTGAAGCGCTTCCAACCCTTCCAATCTCTTCTGAAGGATAGCCGCATTTTCCACCCCTGCGGTTTGCAACCATTCCTTCTGCCGTTGGCGGCGCGCCAGGGCGCCCTGAACAGCCTCCAAAACGTCTTTTTGGTCAAAGGGAGGGTAGAGATAATCCGCAATACCCAGGCGCAGGGCTTTTAGTAATAAGGTCTCTGAGAAGGGGTCGCTAGCCAGGATGACCGGCAAATCCGGGTATTCTTCCAGAAGCCGGGTTGCTAAATCCAGACCGTTGCCATCGGGTATCTGCTCTCCCAGGATTATCAGGTCAGGCAATTGAGCCTGGAGGAGCACCTGCAAAGTCTGGCTTTCGCGCACCTGTGTGACTCGGTAACCTTCAGGAGCCAGAATAGAATGTTCAATCAAGTGACTGATTTGGGGGTCAGATAGGATGATGAGGATTTGTTCTTCAGCCATGCGGTTATATACAGAGGGAGTTATTACGCGCCTTTGAAATTGGGGAGACGCTCCAAGACTTCGTTTGCCTGCCGCAACTTCTCGGTGGTGGATCGCAAGAGCGCTTTTTGGGTCGCGTTCAGCCGAATATCTTCTCCGATGAGTAAATCCTGGACAATCTGCAGTGCTCCCTGGATGGATTCACTTAAATCCTTACGGACTTGCTGATATGCTTCCTCTGTCTCTTTTAATTTGATCTGGATGGCATCGGCAGATTGCTGGTAAGTTGAGGCGCGTTCTTCCAGGGCGCGGAACAGGCGGGCATTAACGAGCGAGATCGAGGCGTAGTCTGCAACCGCTTCAAGCAACGCCTCGGTGCTGGGGGTAAATGGTCTTGCTGTTTTCCTTGCCATCACCAGTAAGCCGATAACTTCTTTTTTTATCTTGATTGGCACGATGAGCAGAGACTGCGCCAGTTGAGAGATTTTGAACCGTTTAAGGGGTTCCCCATGGATGGAGAGCGGTTCTCCAGACAGGCTCACCAGGGAGCTGATGCCATCATCCCAGGGCTGGTTCAAACGGGAGATAACGCCGGGGGGTAGATTGCGCTGAGCGCTGAGTAAAAATTGTTTATTTTTCTCCTGGCGCAAGAGCAACCAGCCGGCATCCGCTTCGGATATATAAACCGCCGCTTCCACCAGCTTTTCAAACAACAGTTGCTGGTCAGTAATTGAAGTGACCGCTTTGCCGATTGAGTAAATGGTGGTCAGCTCGCGCACCCGCTGCTGCATCTCAGTGTTCGCCTGGTGTAATTTCCTGGCGAGCTGCTCGCGCTCGCGCCGCGCCCGCACCTGACGCACCGCTCGCTCAAGCGCGGTGACCACCTCTGCCTCTCGGAAGGGGTAAAGCAGGTAATCCGCGGCTCCCAGGCGAAACGCCTGGATGATATCGTTCTCCGAACCTTTGGGCGCGATGACGATGACCGGAACCTCAATCCCCTGGGATGAGAGAGCGACCAGCAAATCTTTACCGCTTAAACCGGGCAGGTTAAGATTGGCGATAATCACATCGGGGGCGAATTGAATCGCCTGCTGGATCGCTTCTCCGGCAACGCGAGCAACTTCTACCCGATAGCCCATCGGCAGAAGCGTCTGCTCAGCAATTAAATTGCTGATCTTAGGATTGCTTTCAACTACCAGAATGCGCTCTTTTCCGGCGAGCATATTCTTATCATAGCACGCTTTTATTCAATTTCGCCTGACAAAATGAATAAGAGTTATATAAATTTTCTCCAAGACGCTTGACTTTGCATACCTGACGCGCATACAATGAATGATAACAGGAAGGCTATTCATCTCTTCCTGAAAACCAATAGGCAATAAGGCGAGATTCTTATTCGGTATGGAATATAAAGACTATTACAAAATCTTGGGAGTTGATCGTCAGGCTAAAGAGGATCAAATCAAGCGCGCTTACCGGAAATTGGCTATGAAATACCATCCGGATCGTAATCCGGGTGATAAACAAGCGGAAGAAAGATTTAAGGAGATTAACGAAGCCTATCAGGTGTTGAGTGATCCTGAGAAACGTGCGCGCTATGATCAGCTCGGCGATTCTTACCAACGTTGGCAGCAGCGAGGCGGCGCGCCGGGTGGGTTCAACTGGGACGAATGGTTCACAACCACTCCGGGGGGCGGGAATGTCCGCGTCGAAGTGGGCAACCTGGACGGTTTGTTCGGTGGTTCTGGATTAGGGGATTTCTCCGAATTCTTCCGGCGGATTTTCGGGGGGATGGGCGGTATGCCAGGTTATGAGGCAGGTCGACGCGGCAGCGTTCGCCCCTCGAGAAGCTATCAGGCTTCCCCTGTCGAGCATGAAGTGGAGATCAGTCTGCACGAGGCTTATCATGGAACCCTGCGCCGGATTGAGGTGGATGGACGGCGGTTGGAAGTGAAGATCCCCTCCGGATCGCGGACGGGGACGAAGATCCGCGTTCCAGGCGCCGTGACAACCCCAGACGGGCAAAAGACGGATTTGTTCCTGGTGATCAAAGTCGCCCCTGATCCGAACTATGAAATAAAGGGGAGCGATTTGTACACAGAGGTGCCGGTTGATTTATATAAAGCGGTTTTGGGTGGCGAGGTAACGGTGCATACCCTGTCGGGAGATGTGATCCTGACAATCCCCCCGGGTACGCAACCCGGGCAGACGATTCGGCTGGCAGGGAAAGGATTGCCAAAAATCAAAAACCCTGGCGAGTATGGAGATCTGTTTGTCCGCGTCAAGGTCAAAATTCCGCGGAAACTGTCTCCGGAGCAAAGAGAACTGTTCCAAAAACTGCAAAAACTGGAATAATCTTCAAATTGTTGGCGTTTTAGAGCTCTTTGGGGAACCGGATGCACAGGTCGAACACTGCGTGAGGCGTGTTGGGTTAACCCGTTGACACTCAAGACGGACCATTTCTCATAACAGGAGGTTAAGATGTTAACTGATAGAGATCTCAAAGAACTGCTCGAGTATAAAGGACAGGCGCCCGTGCTTAGCGTGTATCTTAACGCCGATCCGACACTGGGCAGCGCCGATGTCCACAAACTCTCGTTACGCAGCATGCTCAAGGAGGTCGATCTTCCCGAAGATGTCGAGAGGGTGGAGCGCTATTTTGATCATGAGTTCGACTGGTCTGGAAGGAGTGTGGCGGTATTTTCCTGCGCTAAAGAGGGTTACTTCAGGGCGTTTCCCCTGGCGGTATCCTTGCGCAGTCGGGTGCGGGTGAGCGACAGACCTTATGTGAAACCCCTGGCAGATTTGCTGGATTCGTTTGGCGGGTATGGAGTCGCCCTGGTGGATAAGCAGGGGGCGCGCTTATTCTATTTCCACCTTGGAGAGTTGCGGGAACAGGAAGGGGTGATTGGGGAAGAAGTGCGCCACACGAAGCGCGGCGGCGGCTCGCAGGCTCAGGGTCGGCGCGGCGGAGTGGCAGGGAAGACCAATTATGTGGAGGAAGTTGCCGACCGTAACATCAAAGAAGCCGCAGATTTCGCAGCGCGCTTTTTCTCCGAGAACAATGTGCGTCGGATATTGATCGGCGGCACCGAAGATAACATCAAGCCCTTTCGGGCTGCTTTGCCCAAAGCGTGGCAAAGCCTGGTGGTGGGGACCTTCCCCATGAGCATGAACGCCAGCGAGACAGAAGTGCTGGAGCGAGCCATGCAGATTGGGTTAGAAGCCGAAGAACGCCGCGAAGCGAAACTGGTGGATGCGGTGGTTACCAATGCAGCCAAGAAAAAGGGCGGTGTGGTGCGCTTGATGGATACCCTGCGGGCGGTTCATGAGGGTCGGGTTCAAACATTGGTCATCGGCGATGGTTTGCGTGCCCCGGGGCGCAAATGCCAGGGATGCGGCTATATCACCGTGGAGGAGTTAGAAACCTGCCCGTTCTGTCAAGGGGCTTTCTCCGAGATTCCAGATGTGGTCGAGTTGGCAGTACGGGAAGTGATGAAATCCGGAGGCGAAGTGGAGGTCATCCACGGGAATAAGACCCTTGAACCCTACGAGATGATCGGCGCGTTATTGCGGTATTAGGAGAACCTCAAGCGCAGGAGGGCGCCCCTCCTGCGCTTTTTATTTAACTTTGGAAGCTGCTTTATCGGCTGCCAGGACTTGTGCTGAATGCGCTCTGGCTACGGCGTTGGGCGAAATTCATCCGGATAATCCCGAGAAATTGCGGGATGCACTTTGGGCTTAAAAAATTGGTGGAAGAACATCCCAAAGAGGAATCCGCCAATATGCGCCCACCAGGCTACCCCGCCGATTACAGCCGTTTGAGAAAACATGGAGACCCCAGCCACCAGTTGGGTGATGAACCAGATTGCCAGGTAGAGGACGGCGGGCAGCTCGACAAACCAGGGGAAAATGAAGAGCAATATCAACGTCACAACCCGTGAACGTGGGTACAGGATAAAATACGCCCCCAGCACCCCGGCGATTGCCCCACTGGCTCCAATTGCAGGCATCCGACTCTGGCTGGAGACGAGAGCCTGCAACAACCCGGCTGCTGCACCGCTTATCAGATAAAACGCCAGGTAGCGACCCGATCCAAGCCGATCTTCGACATCGTCTCCGAAAATCAAAAGAGTCCACATATTGCTGAGGAAGTGAAACCAGCTTCCGTGGAGAAAGATGTGGGTGACCAGAGGTATCAGCCTGAATGGATTCAGGATGAGCAGGATGGGTCTGGTGATATTCAGGTGAGCAGGCACCAGCCCATAAGTCAACATCAGCCGGTTGAAGGCTTGATTGCTCAGACTGCCTTCGTAAAGGAAAACTATCGCGGTGACGATGACAATCAACCAGTTGACGACCGGGAATGAATAGGTGCGAACTGTGTCGCGGATAGGGAACATATGGGCTTATCCAGGAAGGTGCGGTTAATGAGATAAGTATAATCTCATTATTCCGGGTTGAGACGACCGATTCCGGGAATCGAGTCAATTTCTCTCGTTAATAAAAAAAAGCCGGCGTATGTTGCCGGCGTTCTTTGCTCTTGAGGGGTTGATCACTCAGCTTTGATTTTGATGGTCTTGGGGCGGTGGGCTTCAGCCTTGGGTACCACCAGGTGAAGGACGCCATTTTTAATGGACGCTTCGGCTTTGGATGGCTCCAGCGCAGTGGGCAGGGTGATGATTCGGCTGAATTTTCCTGCGGGGAGTTCGCACATCAGGTACTTGGCGTCTTCCTGAGAGGTGGAGGCAAACTCGCCTCGCAGACTGATGGTGTTGTTCAAAATCTCGATGCTCAGATCGTCCGGCTCGAGACCCGGGACAAGGGCGGTGATAACGTAGTCGTCGTCTCTTGCCTGTACATCAACAGCCAGGAGCATCTCGCGTTCCGAAGTGGTTTCAGACATACTCTCTTCGAAAATCCGATTCATCGCATCACGCAGGCTAGCCATCCGGCGGTAAGGGGAAATGTAGAGTGTCATGGTTTAATCTCCTTGTAAATAATCAATTTCCGATGAATTTCATCGTGGTTATCTTACTATTCGATTATAAGAAGAGTGCAAAAGTTGTATTGTATTTTTGTTAGAACGATGGGTTTTCCCCTTTTTGAGCGATCAAAATCAGATAAGTGGAATCGTTTGAGAAGGACGAGCTATCAAAATCTCCGTACATTGCCGTGATTTTCAATCCCGCGTTGGAAAGTTCCTGTTCGATCTCCTTGAATGGGATGATCTGTTGCGCCACGTGATAGGTTGTTCTTTCTACCTCGCCGTGGGCAAGCAGGTGATCGTAAATCCAGGTGATCTCTAACTGTGCGTTGGTCTTACGCCAGGCGCTGCTCACCTGGACCGGTTCGCCATCCAGAGGATGCGGGAAGGCATCTTCGATTTCGGGTTCGGCGTGTTTGGGTAATCGCTTCAATAGAGATGGGTTGGGCATGCTCATGGCGAATACGCCGCCAGGTAGCAGGTGCTGGCGGATACGCGCCAGCGCAGCGATTCGGGTCGCCTGAGACAGGGTGGAATAGGTGTTGCAGGGTAGAATGATCAAAGGGAATTGGATAGCGAGAGAGAACTCCGACATATCACCCTGAATCAAATTGACACTCGAAGCCAGGTGAGAGGGCGTTTGAGTCCGTAAAAACTCCAGCATGGCGAAATCGCTGTCTAAACCGTAGACGGTGTACCCGGCGTTTGCCAGAGAGAGGAGAACCCTGCCGGTTCCACAACCCAGTTCCAAAACGGGGTCGCCCCATTTTTCGGCTAAGCTCACCCAGAACGTCAGGTCTTCCAGGTTGCGCATATTATGAGCGTGAAAGAGAATTGGGAACATTCGGCGCCTGTTGAACGATCGGTTAAACTTGAGAATCACTTGACGATGTTGACTACTTCGCATTATACTCACTTCGCTCGGGGCGTAGCGCAGACCGGTAGCGCACCGCGTTTGGGACGCGGGGGTCGGCGGTTCAAGTCCGCCCGCCCCGACCAGGTATGGACACGATTTGCGTATTGCGTAAAGCATAAAGGCATTCGCAGTACGCATTTCATTTCCCGTTGGGGTGGTTGATCCGGCTTGGAGGCAGAGGCATGGCGAAACCGAAATATGATGTGGTGGTTGAGGCGGTTCGTTATAAGCCAGGGGGAGAAGTGGATTGGGTACGAGGGCATGAGCGGCGCGAGGCAATATTTTCAGATCATATCCTCATCCCGCGGCAAGATCTCATCCAGCGGATTAAGGCGGGCAAGGTTGTTGTGGTTGGCAGGCGGGTGCCGCTAAAAGCCAGCACTTTCGAGGTCTCTCATCCATTGAAGGTGGTCCTTAATGGTGGAAGAGAGATTCTGGTAGCCGGGGATAAGCAGGCAGATCATGATGACCTGGAAGGCGTGCCTTTGATTTAGATGAAGTCCCATTTAACACAGATTATCTGCCTCGCGGTTTTTTTAGTTTCATCCACAAGCAATAAGACTGGCTTATAATTCACCTGTGCCTACGCCCTTTTATCACCTCAGCGTAGCAAAAGAGCTGTTGGAGCGCTCGTCGTTATCCGTTTCCACGCGCCGGTTTTTATGGCAGGAGCGGGCGGCGTTCTATTACGGTTCTATCGCGCCGGATGTTCAAACCATCTCTGGACAGGCGCGGGTCGAGACCCATTTTTTCGATTTGCCTCTAAGGGAGAATATCCTCCCACCCTGGGAAGCTCTGTGCGTCAGCCATCCCAATTTAGCCCAGCCGGCTGAATTAGACGACCCTCAAGCCGCTTTCATCCTGGGTTACATTTTGCATCTGCAGGCAGATTGGAAGTGGGTGCGGGAGATTTACGTGCCGCATTTTGGCAAACAAAGTCAATGGGGAACGTTCTCCCATCGTCTATACCTGCATAATGTGCTCCGCATCTATCTCGATCAGGAGATATTACCCGAGTTGGTAAACGGCAATACGCCCCCGATACGGCAGGTTTCCCCATCCAACTGGTTGCCGTTTGTTCAAGATCGCCATCTGGAGCAATGGCGTGATCTGCTGGCAGACCAGCTACACCCCGGCGCGACGGTTCGAAGCGTAGAAATATTTTCCAGCCGCCAGGGTATCCCTCCAGACGAGTATTATCAATTGTTATCATCTGAAGAGCGCATCCAAACCGAAATTTTCACCCATTTGCCACGCGAGAAGCTCCGAGTTTATCGGCAGACCCTGCTGGAGGAGAATTTACAACTCATTGAGGAGTATCTTCAAGGCTCTTTTAGAGCCGATAACCCGCGACTCGGATAAATGTGACACGCGGATGGAAGGTCAACGTTCTGATTGAGGTACACCCATGAAAGTGATTGATTGTGCTGTTATTGGAAAAGAGTTGCAGGTGAAATCCCTGGACGATTTTCTGGCGGCGTTCAAAATCAAGCGCAGTTGGTCGGTGGATACGGAAGCCCAGGAAATTATCCTCGCCGCGTTTCAGCGTGTGCTGGATAATAAATTTACAATGTTGAGGAATGTAGCTGTTGACGGATCGCCGAACACTATCCCCTTGATTTTAATCGGTCTGTCGGGGGTGTGGGTGCTCTACCCAAGCGCGCTGCGCGGAGTGTATCGCGCCCGGGGAGACGCCTGGGAGAAAATGGATAGCCGCCAGCAAACCTATAAGCCCTCCGGAGATAATCTGCTTACTCGAACTGAGCGAATGGCAGATGCGGTCAGGGCGTACCTGGCGGGGCATGGCGTCCGGGATGCTCAGGTTGGCTCAGCCTTACTGTTCACCAATCCCGGCATCCATGTTGAGATTGTCCGCCCGGTTGTACGCGTCGTGCTGATTGACGCCCTGGATCGTTTTATCACCGGCATACTTCAGGGACGATTATTGTACGATCGGGAAGAGGTCGAGAATATCGTTAATTTGTTCACCAATCCGCCCGCCAAAACGCAAAAACCGCCCGAGGAGGCTGAGCCGAAACCGGTTGATTCGCGCCCCGATGAGCTCAGCGATTTAAAAAAGGCAAGCCTGGAACGTCTGGAGCGGATAGACTCCACTTTCTCCAAAGTGGAGAAGTTGCCGTTTTCCTCGCGGCAATGGCTGTTGCTTGGGTTGCTGATTTTCGTCAATGTCATCATTTTGGTGGCGTTTGTCTTGTTTATCTTGCTCACATCCTGAAAAAACCAGTCCAGGTCAAGCCGTTTGTCAGCTATTCTGCTATCCATCATCATCCCGGTTTATAACGAGGAGCGCCGCCTGCCAAACACCCTGGAGGAGGTCTTTGCATTCCTTTCAACGCAACCTTACCAGGCTGAGGTGATCATCGTTGATAACGGCAGCCAGGACCGCACCCTGGAGATTGCTCAGGAGTATGCCAGAACCCAGCCTTTATTGACGGTTCTCCATATCCCCCAGAAGGGGAAGGGTATCGCGGTCAAACAGGGCATGCTTGCCGCGCGAGGCAATTATCGTTTCATGTGCGACGCGGATTTCTCCATGCCGGCGAGCGAAATCCAGCGCTTTCTTCCGCCGCAATTGAGCGATTTCGACATCGCCATCGCCTCGCGTGAAGCCCCCGGCGCCAGGCGATTTAATGAACCGCATTATCGCCATTTTATCGGGCGGGTATTCAATGGGTTGATACGCCTGATCGCCTTACCTGGTCTGCACGATACCCAGTGTGGGTTCAAGTGCTTTCGGGCTGAGGTCGCCGAAGATATCTTCCCCTTGCAAACCATCTCCGGTTGGGCGTTCGACGTGGAAGTGTTATTTATCGCCAGAAAACGCGGCTATCGGATTGTGGAATTGGCAGTCCCCTGGTACTTTAACCCGGAGAGCAAAATCAACGTTGTCCGCGATGCAACCCGGATGGCATTGGATTTGCTCAAGATACGGTTGAATGCCTGGCGCGGGCTATATCATCGCAAGAATGGCAAAAAAATTTGACGTCGGTCAACTGCCCCCATACCCAGATCTCAGCTATGAAATGGCTTTATGGGAGAAGGGCATCCGCTTTATTGCCGGGCTGGATGAGGCGGGGCGGGGCGCATTGGCTGGACCGGTGGCGGCTGCAGCGGTGATTTTACCCGCCGACCCGACCCTATCTCAGGTTTTGCAGGGGGTTAACGACTCGAAAAAACTCTCACCCCAACTGCGCGCCCATTACGCCTCCAGAATAAGAGAAATCGCCCTTGCCTGGGAAGTGGGTTTGGCTTCGCATGAGGAGATAGACGCTTTCGGGATAGTCGCTTCGACCCGCATGGCGATGAAACGGGCGATTGACCGACTGCGAATCAAACCCGAACACCTGTTGGTGGATTATTTGGATTTACCAGGGATGGGAATCCCTTCAATGCCTTTAGTCAAGGGGGATCAACGTTCGCTGACCATCGCGGCGGCGTCCATTCTGGCTAAGACCGCCCGGGATATGATTCTCTGTCAATTGGATAGACGCTACCCCGGCTATGGCTTTGCCGAGCATAAGGGGTATTGTACCCGCGCCCACCTGGCTGCTCTGGAGCTCAGGGGTCCTTCGCCCATCCACCGGCTGACATTTGAATACGGGCATTAGAATCGGGTCAGGCTAGCGGCTTCTGCCACGGGGCAAATCGGCGCGTTTTTTCAATTGACCCCAGGCGCTGCGGAAGGAGTCCAGTTCCGTGGAGAACTCAATCCAATCCGGCACCAGAAAAACAAAGCCGATTGATTGGGGTGAGAACATCGTGGGAGAAAGGAAGAAGCGCAGTAAATAGGGCGACATTGGATAGGCGGTCAGGTCAACCACCACTGCGGTTTTCGGATAGAACGGCGCTAACAGCCTGCGTTGCGCCCAGCTCGCCCTGGTTGGGGGAAATAACTGCTGAAAGGTCGAGGGGTGGACGCTGCGGATGCGTTGGTAAGAAATTCTGAGCCGCAAGAAGGGGGTAACCAGGCGCAGGTGGTCTCGATGCGGCTGGACATAGGCGGTATTGCGGGTCAGAAATGCAAACAGGGCAAAGCCCAAAGAAAAAACTGCCCCAGCAAGGAGCCAATTTTCACCTCCGGGGTTGAACCAGGGGGAGTCGATAGTCCAGAACCACCACCAGATGACCCCCAATAACACACCGAGAATCAGGGTAGCAAGCCATAAACGGTCCATTGTTCGGCGGTAAATCAGCAGGCGATGTCGTTTGCCAGATTTACGTTGTCGCATCTCGCATCCTCCAGTGAAGTTCAAGTGGTCTTAGCGCAGACCATAAAAGACTGAACTCTGCCGAGGGCGTTGGGTTTCTCATTGCCGGTCAGTTCTGTATA
>JBBIPD010000023.1:0-16237 GCA_037443025.1 Chloroflexota bacterium | reverse complement strand
AGCGGGTTGGCATCCGTGATTGACTCACTCGCAGCGGTAGAGCAAATTGTGTTTCGCGACCGGGAGATTTCTCTGGAAGAGCTGGTTTTGGCTTTGCGCAATAATTTTGAGGGTTATGATTTCTTGCAAGCCAAATTGAGTAAAAAGATGCCAAAATTTGGCAATGATATCGAATGGGTGGATGAGATTGGCTCCCGCGTGGTTAATATCTTTTGCGATGAGATTAATCGCATAAATTCTCCGAATTATCTCTACTCATTCTTTCCCTGCATCTCCACCGACCGCGACTTTACCACCATGGGAAAAGAGGTCGGGGCTACTCCCGATGGACGCCGCTCCGGGCAGCAAATCAGCGAGAATCAATCCCCCACTCAGGGGGCAGATATGGAAGGGCTGACCGCCTTGTTGAACTCAGTCGCCAGGCTTCCGCTATACCGTATCACAGGTGGACCCCTCAATGTCCGCATCCACCCTTCAGCAGTTAAGGGAGACTATGGTCTGAAAATGTTTGCCATAGCCCTGGATACATACTTCAAGAAAGGCGGCATGCAAATCCAGATTAATGTCATGAGTCGGGAGCAGCTCTTAGATGCACAACAAAATCCTCATAAATATCAAAACCTGTGCGTACGAGTGACTGGCTATAGCGCCTATTTCGTTCAGATGGGCAATAAAGCCCAAGACGAATTATTTAACCGGACTGAGAAGAGATAAAGCTTACGTCTTTTTGAATGAAGCAGTAAAGAATAACCCTCGCTCAGGTGTTCAGGTCACCAAAAAGCCGCCATCAATCGGCAGAATGGCTCCATTGAGCATGTAAGCATGATCGCTGAGCAGAAAAGCGATCACTTCGGACACATCTCTCGGTCGAGCGAATCGCTTAAGAGGGATGCGCTCCATCATTCTGCTGCTTTTAACCGGGTCGCTCCAGGCAAGTTCACCCATAGGGGTGAGGGTGACGGTGGGATTGACCGAATTCACCCGGATGTTATAAGGTCCAAGCTCAAGCGCCATCATTCGCGTTAGCTGATCCAAGGCGCCCTTTGAAGTGCAATAAGCTGTGTGGTCGGGTAAAGCCCGCATGGAAGATTGACTGGAGACATTGACAATCGCTCCCCCTTTTCCCGATGCAATCATCTTACGCGCAATCACCTGTGACACCAGCAGGACAGCCCGAACATTCACCGCCATAATTTCATCGAATGCTTCCAAAGTGGTATCAAGGAAAGGTTGCAAGATTGTGATGCCGGCATTGTTCACCAATAAATCAATCTCACCAGCGTTCTCTGCCGCCAGGCACGCCTGGTCTGGAATAGCCAGATCAGCCCGAATTACCTGACAGCCGATAGCAACTTTCAGGCTATCCAGATCTTCCTGATTCCGACTGATGGCGATCACCTCTGCGCCATATTCTGCCAGGGTCGCCGCCACATCCCGCCCGATCCCTTTTCCTGCGCCAGTGACGAGCGCTCGTTTCCCAGAAAAATCTATCACCATACTTCTATCCTCCGCATTGCAACATCTAAGGTTTAAGGATCACTTTCATTAATCCAGGTTCGCGGTTATACAGCCGATCGAACCAGGCAGCTCCCTCAGACAACGGAGCGGTAGCGCTGATCAATGCGTCAACATTTACCTTTCCTCGCGCCAGCATATCCAGACAAGCCGGAATCTCTCCCGCAGAAGCACATGAGCCATACAATGTGATCTCGCGGGTTACCACAGCCTGCAACGGAAGCTCTACCTCAGGACTCAAATTTCCCACTAACGTTACCGTCGCGCCTTTACGGACACAGTGCACCGCAGTTTTGACCGCGGGGGTGATGCCCACCACCTCGAAGGCGTGATCCGCACCTCGACCATGGGTCATGTCGATTACTTTTTGGATCAACTCCTGATCGGAGGACAGAAATCCAGCATCCGCCCCAAGCTGGCAAGCCTGTGATAGACGATCTGGATCGAGATCAATCGCAATGATCTGCCCACAACCCGCAATACGCAATGCCTGAATCACCAGCAGCCCTATCATCCCGCTCCCAACAACTACCGCCGAGTCGTTCACGTCTATGGGGGTAATCCGCACAGCATGAAACGCGATAGACAAGGGTTCTACCATGGTGGCTTGTTCGAACGTTACCCCTTCGGGCAAGCGATATAAGATATGCTGAGGGACAGCCACAAACTCCGCAAAAGCCCCATGGCGGCGATACTCACCAGTAGAAACGCCTAATACACGCCGATTTTCACACAAGTTAATTTCACCTCGACGACAGTAGAAACATACGCCACAATACACCGTGGAGTCGCAAGTCACCCTATCCCCTACCTTCCAATCAGTAACATGCTCGCCCACGCGGGCAATCACCCCGGATGTTTCGTGACCCATGATTAAGGGAGGAATACGCCGACCAGAGCTACCGTCGTATCCATGGATATCGCTCCCGCAAATCCCAGTGGCTCTGACCGCAAGCAAAACTTCTTCAGGTCCAATTTCGGGTTCTGGATAATCGGAGTACTCCAGCTGCCTGTATTCCTTCAGCATTAAGGCTTTCATGGTCTGACACTCCTATGCGTTAGGGGAATATAGCTCAACCTGCCATCATAATCATCTCGATCTACCTCCGCCGATAAGGGGAATTTCACGGGAACATGATCTCTCTGAGAACGATAAATTGCGGTGAATATTTCCACAGATTTGCGACCTTCTTCTCCATTTACCATTGGTTCGCGATCCTCGGAAATTGCGTTGAGCATATCTCCGATTTGGAGACGATGGTAATAACTCATAATATCGTGCGTTCGCGCAAACTGCCGATCCTCTTGCTGCCAGTGAGGAAGCATATCCTCCTCTCCCGGAACGGTCCAGATGTCGTTAATTGGGGGCTCAATCTCCGTGGTCACCCCAGCGACGAACGGAGATCCACCTTCGGTTTGAGCGCCAACCGAAGCTCCGTTGGAACCGTGGAGATGGACCTTCCCATAGAACCCGGGTTTCTGCGAATTGCTAACCAGGATTTGTCCTAAACCACCGTTCTTGAAGCGCACGACCGCGATTGCCGTGTCTTCAACCTCTATATAGGGGTGGTTCAGGTTATCCCAATAACCAAACAATTCATCAATCTCCCCCATCAACCATTGGAACAAGTCCAGTTGGTGTACAGTCTGGTTCACCAATACCCCACCGCCTTCGCTGCTCCACTTGCCCCGCCATGCATCCATTTTGTAATATTCCTCAGCGCGCCAACCCATCACAGTTAAGGTAATCAGCACCGGTGAACCGATCTTGCCTTGATCAATCGCCTGACGCATGCGCACAATAGGCTGATAATAGCGGCGCTGGCTGATTACTCCCAGTTTCACCTTGTTCCTACGGCATGCCAATATACTCCTGTCGCATCCCTGAAGATCGGGGGCGAGTGGTTTTTCGGTTAACACATGCACACCCTGTTCAGCAGCGATTTCAATCGACTCGGCGTGGGCAGGATGCGGTGTGCACACCGTGAGCATATTCACATCCGCCTCGAGCAACATGGTCTTTAGATTGGTGTAAGGTTTGACATTGTACTTTTCAGCAAAAGCGGCAGCACGGGAAGCATCCTGGTCGCACACTGCCACAAATTCTGAAAGTGCTTGTAGCGCCTGGGCGTGGGTATGCCCCACTTTTCCACAACCGATTAGAGCAGTACGAATAGAATGTTTATTATGGTTATGCATCTTGTTCATCCTGATAAGGCTGAAATAAAAATTTGGTTATATTCGGATTCTACTACCAGGGCTGCAACGTTGGAGATCTCTCACACTTCCAACGGGTTTATCCCTCCCCATTAATCAACCCCAACACCTCACGCGTGCTGCGCATGAACATCCGCTGATACATCACAGCCATCTCCTCGGAAGAATAGGGCATCCCCTCTTCCAACCACCAGGTCATCAGACCAATCCAGGCGCCAGCCAGGCTGTTCACAAAAACTTCCATTGGCACCTGCGGCTTCAACTCCACTCGAGAATAGGCGGTAAAATGCTGAATCAGGCTGGAAATTGCCCCGCTGAGTATTTTCCGCAGACGTCGCAAAGCAGAATAAGTCCCTTCACCCCGCAAGAGAACCCGATATAAATCCGCATGGATTGCCACATGGTGAAATGCAAGAGCAATCGCCGGTACAAAGACCTCACCACGATCTTCTTGCCCATTCAGCTTCCAGGCGTCCAATGGGGTTTGGGCAAGCTCGTTCACCAGATCATCGATCAGGTCTTGAACCGCCTGCATCAATAAATCTTCTTTATCGCGGTAATGCAGGTAGAATGTCGTCCGTCCCAAATCTGCGCGTCTGGTAATATCCTCGACCGTGACCGCATCATAACCCTTTTCCAGAATCAAAGCCAACAACGCTCCCTGCAAGCTGCGCCGCGTCCGATTGACCCTCCGATCTATTTTCTCGTTCTGGTTGCTTGGCATTAGATGGGCATTATGAGAATTTTGTTAGGAAATTGCGCTTTTAACCGTCTTTGGGTTGACGCTTCTCTAAAGAATACTATAATTCTGAACATTGTGTCTAGAATTAGATTTGGTGTTTATTATAGCATAGCGTATATCAGATGGTAACCCCTTTGCTCAGGAATAAAACCCAGGCTGGTTTATCCCGCCTCTCTCCACCCGTTCCCCCGCCACCCCTTCCCTGTCCGCAAGGGTGTAATGGGGAACCTCTCATCCGCCTGCGCGGCGTGACAAAACGCTACCGAACTGCCGCGGGGGATTTTACTGCCCTGAAAGGGATTGATTTGGATGTTTATCCAGGGGAATTTGTGGGGATTTTCGGGAAATCCGGCGCGGGCAAAACAACCCTTATCAACATGATCAGCGGCGTTGACCATCTCAGTGCGGGCGAGGTTTGGGTGAATGGCACCTCGATTCACCACCAGGACGAAAATCAACTGGTGCTTTGGCGCGGCAGGAACCTCGGGATTATTTATCAGTCCTTCTACCTGATGCCCACCCTTTCCCTGTTGCACAACGTGATGTTGCCGATGGATGTCTGTGGGTTATACCGGCGAGGTGTGAGTGAGCAGCGCGCCCTGGATTTGTTGCGCCTGGTTGAGCTGGAAGATCATGCATTCAAGCTCCCCTCGGCAATTTCCGGCGGTCAGCAGCAGCGGGTTGCAATCGCCCGCGCCCTGGCAAACGATCCCTCTATCATCGTGGCAGATGAACCTACCGGAAGACTGGATTCTGTCACCGCTGAAACCATTTTTCAAATCTTCGTCCAACTGGTGGAGAGAGGCAAGACGATCATCATGGTCACCCATGATTCTAACCTGGCACAACGGGTGAGCCGCACGCTCTACATGACCGACGGGGAAATAACGCCCACCATTTCCAATGGGTGAGGACAACATGCACCAGGCAATTCAAAGAGCCAACAGCCAGCTCCATTTAACACCCCCGGATCGTTGCAACGAGGATGCCTTGATTGAAATGAAGGGCATTGTCAAAACATTCAAGACCGCTGAAGGGGAGTTCACCGCCCTCAAGGGCATCACGACCTGTTTCTACCCCGGGGAATTTGTGAGCATTGTCGGCAAATCAGGCAGCGGGAAATCCACCCTGGTCAATATGCTCACCGGCATAGACCACCCCACCGCAGGCAGCGTGCGTGTGGGCGATACGTATATTCATAAGTTAAGCGAAAACGACATGTCCCGTTGGCGAGGTCGCAATTTGGGCATCATCTTTCAGTTTTTTCAATTGATGCCAACCCTCACCCTGCTGGAAAATGTCATGCTTCCCATGGCGCTCTGCGGTAGCTGCGGAGTGACCGACCGTGAGCGACGCGCCCTGGAATTACTGCGCCTGGTTGGGCTGGAAGATATGGCGAATAAACTGCCGGCAGCCGTCTCGGGCGGACAGCAACAAAGCGCAGCCATTGCCCGCGCTCTGGCAAACGACCCGCCGATTCTAATCGCCGACGAACCCACAGGCAATCTGGATACCCATTCAGCAGACGAAGTGTTCAAGATTTTTGCCGGGTTGATCGAGCGAGGCAAGACCATCCTCATGGTCACCCACGATTCCGGTCTGGCGCGGCGCACCCAACGAACGCTCTTGCTCTCTGACGGCGAGTTGATAAACCCCTGGGTGGCGCACGCCTTCCCCAATCTAACCCACAGCCAGATGCTATGGCTGACGCACAATCTGCGCTCTCAATCCATCCCTCCGATGGCTTCCATCTCCAGTGCCAATGGGCAATCCCCCGGACTTTGGCTGGTCACAGGCGGTCAAATCGAGATTTTAACCGGTAACGGTTCCGACAAAAAATCCTTGATTAGAGTACAGCCTGGAGAATACATCATTGCCCTGGGAAACGCATCAAATGGTCACGGCGCGCTCAACCTACGAGCCAACTCGGATAAACCAGTCGAAATACTGACGCTCGAGAAACCGATTTTAGACCAGTGGCTACGGTCAAATCCCGATTGCCTGGCGTCCCTTGAAGCGGGTAGCCGCTTGAATCTCCCCTCCAGGAGAGAGGCGCTCTGATGCCCAGACCTCGTGCTCAAAAAGTGCTGTCCGATCTGTGGGGCAACCGCCAGCGCTCGCTATTGGTGTTGACTTCGATTGTGGTTGGATTGTTTGCAATTGGCGTCATCGCAACGATATACACCATCGCCCCTCAAGATATGCAGACCAGTTACGCCGTCACCAATCCAGCCAATCTGGCGATCAGAGCGACGCCCTTCCAACGCTGTCTGGTGGATCACATCGAAAATCTACCCGAGGTGCGCCAGGCAGAGGGAGCGCGTCTGTTCAGCGCTCGACTGGAGGCGACCCCAGGGGAATGGATTGGAATAGATATCAACGCCCGAAAAGATTTCGGGCAGTCCCAAATCAACCAGGTGCGCCTGGTACAAGGCGTCTACCCTCCAGGGTACCGCGAGATCGTCATTGATCAGTACCGCCTGGCGGATACGCATGCAAGGGTGGGAGATATGATCACCCTGGAAACGCCTTCGGGAAAAACCCGCCAGCTCAGGCTGGTGGGCGTCGTCCAGGACCTGAGCATCGGCGCATACAGCGGAGCTGGCGGGTTCTTCAACGCGCCGGTGCAGGGGTATGTTACCCTGGATACGGTCGAGTGGCTGGAACAACCCCAACCGAAATATTACAACACCCTCTTTGTCACCCTGAAGGGGGATACAAACGACCGCGCCTACCTGGAAGCCGCATCTCAGACCGTTCGGGATGAGGTCAAAGATTGCAATGTTGAGATTATCAGCGTCGTCCTGCGCAGTTCCACAGAGCATCCCAACCTGTTCCTGACCCGGGCTATCCTGGCAGTTTTGGTTGTAATCGGATTATTGGTTTCTTTTTTGAGCGGGTTTCTGATTGCCAACACCATGCAAGCCATCATGAACCAACAGGTGCAACAAATCGGCATCCTGAAAACAGTCGGCGCCAGGCGGGCGCAAATCGCCGGTATTTACCTGCTGCTAAGCCTGTTATTCGGCGTGCTGGCTTATCTGGTTGCCTTGCCACTCGCCTCATTCGTCGCTTTCCGCATTATCGGTTTTCTAACGGTGCAGATGAACTATATCTTTTACGGTCCACGCTTCGTGGCGCCAATCGCCATCCTGCTGGCAGTGATTGCAGTGCTTATGCCCCAAATCGCTGCCCTGCTGCCTGTGCGTCAGGGGAGCCGCATCAGCATCCAGGAAGCTTTGAGTGGCTACAACCAGAGCCATCCACCCGATCGGAGCTGGTTGGATCATCAAATCAGTCGTCTGCGCAATTTCTCCCTGTTATTGGTGGTGTCGCTGCGCAACACCTTCCGGCGCAAAGGGCGATTGGCGCTCACTCTGGTCACCCTGACTCTGGGCGGGGCGGTGTTTATCGCCACCTTCAATGTGCGCGTTTCGATGATGGACTATATTGGTCAGATCATCCAATACTTCCTGGCAGATGTGAACGTCACTCTTGACAGACCCTATTACATTGAGGAGATTTCCACGAAAATCAAGGAGGTGCCAGGCGTATCCATGGTGGAAGGCTGGATGTTCGCCCGCACCGAACTGATTTTGGAGGACGGATCGGTTGGGGAGAGTGTATCTCTACTCGCCCCCCCTGCGGGAAGCCCCTTGATTCAGCCAATTCTGGTTGAGGGGCGCTGGATCGAACCCGGCGACCAAAACGCAATTACCCTGGGCGAATTATTCAAAGAAAATTTTCCCTATCTGAAAGTCGGCGATACGCTGCGCTTGCGGGTGAACGGCAAGGAAACCGATTGGGTGGTCGTTGGCTTTTTCCAGCTCGCGGGTAAGGTGAGCGGCTTTTCCGCTTACACAAGTTACGAATATCTCTCAGACCTGCTCAACCTGCCCGGGAGAGCATTTGCCTACCGGGTAGTTTCCAGTCAGCCCAACCTGAGCCTTGAGGGACAACAGGCGCTGGGAAAAGCGATCGAGGCTCACCTGGCAACTACCGGTATCCGGGTGGTGGACATCAGCACCGGTCAAAACCTGACCAAGACCGCCAGCGATGGGTTCAACGTCTTGACCGCGTTTCTGCTCTTCCTGGCTCTCCTGACCGCCCTGGTAGGCTCCATCGGTCTGACAGGGACAATGAGCCTCAACGTAATGGAACGCACCCGGGAGATTGGCATCTTGCGCGCCATCGGCGCTACCGATACAGCGCTGATGCGCATGGTCCTCATCGAAGGCGCTCTCATCGGCGCAATGAGCTGGCTCCTGTCCTGCCTGTTGGCTTTTCCAATCAGCGAAATCATGTCAGACAGCATCAGTCTGGCTTTATTTGGAAGCCCCGCAAATTTCGGATTCACCCCCACCGGATTTATTGTCTGGTTGGCGATTGTCATCATCTTGTCCGTAATCGCCAGCGTGATGCCTGCCCGCAACGCTACCAGGCTGACAATCCGGGAGGTATTGGCTTATGAATAACTCTATCAGAATGGTTAAAAGAATGAAAACACGACCCATCTATATCATCATCCTTATTTCTTTGCTGTTGTCAGCCTGCCAGTCTGTCAACGCCATGGAAAGCACCGCCACCCCTCCACCGCTGGTGAGCGGTGATGCAACGGTCATTGTTGAAGGCAAATTGGTCCCCAATGAGTATGTGGAGCTGAGCTTCAACATGCCCGGAACGATCGCCGAAGTATTGGTTGATGAGGGGCAACCCGTTCAGAAAGGGCAGGTTATCGCCCGCCTGGATCAGGGTCCACGCCTGGCGGCAGCGGTTGCGGCTGCCGAGCTGGAGCTGGTGAACGCTCAGCAGGCTCTCAAAACCCTGGTCGAAAATGCCGAATTGAACACCACAGCCGCTGCCCAAAAGGTCGCCAAGGCGCGCGACGCTGTTCGCTATGCTGAGCGCTACTTAAACAACCTGAACAGCGGTAGCCGGGGGACCGATGTCCAGAAAGCCGCGGCGAATGTCGTCTTGCTGAAAGATCGGTTAGACCAAGCGCGCAAGGATTTTGCCCCTTATCAAAACAAGCCCGAGGACAATGTGACCCGCGCCGCTTATCAATCCCGCCTGGCTGACGCTCAGCGCAAATATGACGATGCCGTCAGGTTGCTGAACAATCTCCAGGGCACCCCTGCTGAGATTGACCTGGCAATCGCTGAGGCGAATCTCTCCCTTGCCCGGGCGCAACTGGCTCTGGCAGAGAGCGAGTATGAAGATGTCAAAGATGGACCCGACCCCGATGCGCTCGAGGCGGCTCAGGTACGCCTGAAGGCTGCTGAAGCCGGACTGACGGCTGCCAGAGCAGCTCTTGCCGACTCCGAACTGACCGCCCCATTCTCAGGGACATTGGTAAAACTTGACCTGAAAGTCGGAGAGCAGGCTATCCCCGGCAAACCTGCGGCGGTCATCGCCGACCTCTCTCAGTGGGTAGTGGAAACCAAAGACCTGAATGAAATGGAAGTCACAAAGGTTCAGACAGGACAATCGGTTCAAATCACCCCCGATTCAATCCCCAATCTGATCATGAGCGGAAAGATCGAGTCAATCAGCCAGATTTTTGAGGAAAAATTTGGCGATGTCACCTACACTGCCCGTATCGTCCTTGATAAAACTGATCCCCGTCTGCGTTGGGGCATGACGATGAAAATCCAGTTCGAGGAATGACCCATCTCTCAGGGGTTGAACGCTGATTGCATAAGATGATATCCAATAAAGGTCGTATGTTCCGTCGGGTGATCCTGGCACTATGGTTTCTCCTGGTAGCGATTGTCTTGGGAGGCTGGCAATCTGCACCCTTGCCAGAAGCCGCCCTGCCTGAAGTCGTCCTGGCGCAGTCTGTGGCAAGCCCATTGCAGGTGGAGGGGAAACTGATTCCAGATCAATTCGTCTCTCTTTCTCTTCCAGAAGGCAGTCGGGTGGCGGAAATCCATGCTCGCGAAGGTCAGAAGGTTGAAACCGGGGATCTACTACTCGTGCTGGATGGATACGAACAACGCGCAGCGGAGGTTGCAGCCGCAGAGCTGGAAATGGTGCTGGCGCGCCAGGCTTTAGATGCCCTTTACGATGCGAATCCGGTGATTTTGGCAGAGATTGAACTATCTATCGCCGAAGCTCAGAAAGACCTTGCCCTTGCTCGTGATCACTATAAAAGCATCAGCAAACCCAGGTCTCAGGCGCAAATAGAGCAGGCTTACGCCAACCTGAAACTGAGCGAAAACCGGTTTATCACTGCCCAAAAAGACCTGGAGAAAGCCCAAAAGAGGTTCAAGAATAAAAAGAGCCCCATCTGGCGATTTATCAACCAGCGCCAGTTTAAACAGCGCCTGACCCTGTTAGAGCAAGAGGTTGCAGACCGCGAGAGGCGATATCTCGACGCTTTAGAGAAATACCAAGACCTTCTCAACCCTCCCGATGAAATCGACCTCGCTCTGGCGCGAACCCACCTGGATCATATTCAAGCCCGCCTGAACCAACTGCAAAGACAGAGGTCTGATTTATTATCAGGTCCTGATCCCGATGAACTGGAAACCGCCCAGGCGCGCCTGAATCTGGCAGAAGCCAGGCTGGCGTCCGCAAAAACGGCGTTGCAAAACGCTCAAATCACCGCCCCAATGGCTGGCGTCCTGGTAGATATGCAGGCAAAACCGGGTGAATGGCTCCCAGGGGGAACGCCGTTTGCCGTAATCGCCGAATTGAGCAGGTGGAAAGTTGAAATCAGCAAAATCTCAGAGACACAGGTTACCCAAATCCACCTTGACCAGCCAGTCAGCGTCAAATTTCCCGCCCTGCCGGATTTATCGCTCTCTGGTCATATGGATTCGATTGACCTGCTTTCCAGCGAAGATGACGGAGATATCTTCTACACCATCTATCTCCACACCGACCAGAGCGATGCTCGCCTGCGTTGGGGCATGACAGTGCAAGCTGAGTTTTAAATCCAGCGCCCGGCGCGTAAGGAAACTACAATTCGACCTTTCCCGCCCCATCTGGTCTGACGCGCACGGTGTGGCAAGACCCTTCTCCAAAAATGCGTTCGAGTTTCTGGATATAAACGGGGAGCATATCGGTTGGGACAAAAGCCTGGATGGTGCCTGCAAAGCCGCCGCCGTGCACACGCCACGCTCCGCGCCCTCTGAGCAACGCCTCGCTCGCCGCCAGTGCAATGGTTATGCCCTGACGGTGAACAGATTGGGTTGAAAAGCAATTCTGGCAGTACATCCAGGAGCTCTCCCCAGATTCGATGATCAGCTCCAAAAAGCGGGGAAAATCCCCCTGTTCCAGGGCAGCGACCTGCTCCACCACGCGCTGGTCGTCCCGATAAAAGTGAATTGCTCTCAAAATTGCCCGATCGCTGACCTTTTGCCTTAAATAATCCAGCCTATCAAAGACCTCTGCTTCAGAAAACTCTCGCAGCACCTGCCCGCCAAATGCCCTGGCAACGGATTTCATTTCATGCTCCAGAGCCTCGTACTCAAAGTTTAAATCAGCGTGGTCGCCGCCGGTATTGATAATGACCAGTGAATAACCGCTGGCTGAGAAATCATATGCCAGCTTCTTGACAACAGGCTTCTCAAAATCCTTGAAATCAATCGTCACAAAACCGCCGACTGCGCTGGTCGTCTGGTCCATCAATCCGCAGGGTTTGCCGAAATATTGATTTTCGGCATACTGGCTGATCTGCGCCAGAAGCACCCGATCAATGCGCCCTTGATTGAACAATTGGTTAAGAATGGTCGCTATCAGCACCTCGAAAGCTGCCGAGGAACTCAACCCCGAACCCTTCGGGACACGGCTGGTTGCAACAGCATCGAACCCGCCAATTGAGAAACCGAGCTGTCTGAAACGGGAACACACGCCGCGCACCAACGCAGTCGCGCTGAACTTTTCGGAGTCCACCATATCCAGTTCGGATAATTTAATGATGGAGTCGGGATAGCCTTCGGATCGAACGCGAATATAGTCGCTGTCGTTTGGGGCAACCGCGGCAATGATATCCAGGTCAACTGCGGCTGCCAGAATCCGCCCGGCGTTATGGTCGGTGTGGTTCCCGCCAATTTCCGTCCTTCCAGGCGCGCTGAATATCTCCACCATCTGTCTTTCCGGAAATACCTGGGAGAATTGTTGCAGTAGATTTTGGTAGCGTTTCGTTTGGGAGGTTAATCCTTGGGGAGCGCTACCGTACAGGCGAGATAAAACGTCCCTATACCTATCTGAACTCAGATCATCGCTAATTTTTTGCAGCGCTGGCATAAGCTCATCCTCTCATTGATTTGCAATCTCAATAACTGAGTCAGCCAGATAATCAATCGCCTCGTCGGTCAACCGCGGGTGGATAGGCAAGGTTATATGGCGAGTGACAACCTCTTCTGCCACCGGGCATTCGCCTTCTCTGTGACCTTGAGAAAGATACGGGTCGGTCAGGTGGATAAGCATATAGTGAGACCAGGCTTTAATGCCTTTCTGTGTGTAAAGCTCCCACATAAAATCGGTTTTCTTTTTCGGGAAATCCTTCGCCAGTTGGATCATGTAGATATGGAATACATGCTTCCCTTTGGGGTCAATATAGGGTGTGATAATGCCCTTTGCCCCCGCAAGGCGTTGGGTTAATCGTTCCGCCAGGGCGGCGCGCCTCCGGTTGTGCCTATCCAATTTTTTCAACTGTTCAATGCCCACAGCAGCCTGGGCATCCGTCATGCGATAGTTGAAACCGATATCGTCGAAATACAACTTCCAATATTCCTTGCCCATTGGATATCGTGTCTCATCAATCGGAAGGTACTTTGAACTACCACCATAGGTGCGACAGCACAGCGAACGATATGAGAGGACTCGTTCATAGAAATCCTGGTTATTTGTGGTGACCATACCGCCTTCTCCCAGGGTAGACATATTCTTCTGCTGGTGAAAACTAAACACCCCCATGTCGCCCAGAGCTCCCGATTTCAGCCCCAAATACTCTCCTCCAGGGTTATGGGCGCAATCTTCAATCACCACAACTCCATACCGGCGGGCGATCTCGCAGATCTTATCCATCTCACAGCACTGCCCAAACAGATGCACCGGAACAATTGCCTTTGTTTTTGGGGTAATCAACCCCTCGAGCTTTGCCGGATCGAGGTTTAAGGTTTTCGGATTGACATCGCAAAACACAATCCTGGCGCCTAATACCGAAAATGCCATCGCCGTTGCAATCCAGGTCAAGGGGGTTGTAATCACCTCGTCCCCCGGCTCGATTCCGGCTGCGATACCTGCCAAGGTCAAGCCCGTGGTTGCAGAAGTCACTGCCAGGGCATATTTCACTCCGCAATAGGCGGCAAACTCGGTTTCGAACTGTTTCACTTTTTCTCCGCAAGACGGAGCCAGGTGATTGAGCACCTCGAGCAAAGCGATTGCTTCCTCATATCCATAGGTTGTGCCGTATGAAATTTCCAGATCATGTTTGATTTCAGGCTTTATCATGAATTATCTCCCTTATATTACTTGCAGCCCCCGGGTTGAAACAGCCTTTTGCACCGTCGCTTGCAAATCGGGTAATGGGATTCTTAATACATGTTGGGCTTTGGAAACGTCAAGAATCCCCCTTTTATGGCGCTGTGCCCTGCCGGGGACGATCCGTGCATGGCTCTGCTCAACAATCAAGTCCAGTGGATAACCCATCTGGCGAGCCAACAAGAGCGTGAGCGAATAACGGTCAATGGATTGAAGGCAACCCAGATGCAGCACCCCACAAAAGGACCCGCTGGCAAGCTCTAATATGCATTCAGCCAGCGTGAGTACATCTATTGGAGTGCGTACCTCATCGGAAAGAGGTTCCACACTCATTCCTGCACTTAATTTTTCTTCCAATCCCGCCAGGAAAGAATTCCCGCCGAATAGCGGAAAACCCAATACCAACGAAACACGGATCACCACCGCCTCTGGGTAAATCGAAAGCACAGCATTCTCCGCTTCCGCTTTGGTGAGTCCGTAATAATTTAGCGGACGGCGTTCATCTTCTTCTTTGTACGATCCTCTTTCGCCATCGAACACGGCATCGCTGGAAAAAAACAAATGGCGGATCTTGTGTTTAGAACATGCTTCAGCGATGTATTTGGCTCCCAACACATTGATCTGCCAGGCAAGGGAACGCTCTCGTTCGGCGCGATCAATATCTGCCAGAGCTGCCACATTAATGACCACCTGGGGGCGCTCATCGTTGACGATCTGCTCCACCGAGTCTTGCCGGGTAATATCCACATCCCTCCACCTGCTAAAATTCGATTTACCGGGTTGTTTTTGGTCGGCAATCACCGTGTGCCAGCCGCGCTGCAGAGCCAGTTTTACCAGGTGAGCGCCAACGAAACCGGCACCGCCAAAGATGAGCATTGAATTGCTACCCATAAAGACCCCCTAAGAAGTCACCCTATCCGCTTAACCACCGGCAGCACCAAATCAACAACGTCTTTATCGTTTTTAGGAGTGGTCACACCATCGAAAAGGTACCAGTCTTCAGTATGTTCCACCTCAGCGCCAGGGTCCAGGTACACCAATGGGCTGAGGGTTTCCAGTTCCAGCATTTCATGGTTGGTCCAGGATTCGAATGAGCAGCCCATGTCTGGATAAATCATATCTGGTTGATATTCAAACCTCTTGACAAACAAATTATCGGCGCGGGCGTAAGCCACCCAACCATCCGGGACGCTGGCGCCAATTTTTAACGGCTCGGGAATATCCGGGTCCTGGCGCACCAGGAGATGTTGCCTGCCCCAAATCAAGCGCGGGTCGGTCAGGTCTGTATATGCCCATAGAGCCAGGATACTTGTAGGCAAGAGATTCTCAGGGTGTGCGCCCCGGGGCGGCAAAGGCACAATCGCGGTGCCTCCCGGTTCCATCACCGTCAGACACCAAACCGCCAGTTCCACAGACCAAACGCCCAAATTGCGCAACCTGTGCAAGACCGTCACATGGGCAGCGGCTTCATCCAAAAATATCTCCATCTCCTTCTGAATGCCGGTTTGCGCCTCAACTGGCTGAATGGCATGCAACCAGCCCTCCCCCGTCTTGATCTCCACCGGGAAATTATCCGGCGCATAGCTGCGCGGCATTGCCTCAGGAGCATGCCAAAGACGATGCCCGCCGTAACTGCGCCACTCTTCTCCGCCGGTTTTCCCCACCTCGCTCTCGAACTCTTTAAACTGATTGGGTCCTCCCAAAAAGCCAAAGCGGATGATGCGCGGTCCAACATCAGCCGTGACGATCAAATCAACAAGATCGTTGGAAAGGCGATAGCAATTTTGCCAGCCTCGATACCGAGTTTTTTCGATTCGCATACGACTCTCCTCGCTTAATCGGTTCTCTAAAACAAAAATACGCATCAGTGCAAATGCCCGAATCGCTTGCTTGTTTCTTTTTATTCCACCCCACACACTATAATTTTACATCACCTGTAATAACAAGTCGAGTGCGTGGAGTAAGAAATCAGGGATTGTTCAGAATATAATCCAGTCGCTTGCCAGCCTCGAGCATGGCTCGTCCGGTATGGTAGCAGGCTTTCCAGGGGTTACCCAATCCAGCATCAATGGGTTTGCCGGTTTCAGACAATAAAGTCCGCCATTCCCCTATCTCATGATTAATGAAATAGTGATCGCAAAAAGACCATACCCGGTAAAAAGCATCAAGGTAACGCTCATCTTGGAACAGGATATAAGCATCCAATAGACCGACCAATGCTTCAGCGTGTTGCCACCACTCTTTGTCTCGCACGAGGGCGACCCAATTGTA
>JBBIPD010000022.1:5318-16490 GCA_037443025.1 Chloroflexota bacterium | reverse complement strand
CGGTCCCTTTGGCGGCATGAAGATGAGCGGGCTGGGGCGGGAGCTGGGGCAGGAGGGGCTGGATGAATTTACCCAGGTGAAGCACGTCCATTGGGATATCGAGGGCGGTTTCAAACCCTACTGGTTCCCCTACGGCAGGGCTGAATAAATCTCGAGAGGGAGGGAGAACGAATGTCTGTGCGAGCCTTGGTGCTGGGCGGGGCAGGCGCGGTCTGCCGGGAGACCACGCGCGACCTGGCAGCATACAGTGATTTTGACGAAATCGTGGTGGCAGACGCCAACCTGCCCGCCCTGGAGAGCCTGCTCGACTCCATCGGCGACCGCCGTCTCAAACCGCTGCGCTTCGACGCCCGCGACAGCGCCGCCATGCGCCGGATATTTCCCGAATTCGATATCGTCGTCAACGGGCTGCCCTACCAATACGACCTGGAAGTGAATAAAGCCTGCGTGGAGACCGGCGTTAACGGTTTGGATTTGTCCAGCGGCGACCCGCAGTTTGCCTTGCATCCGCGGGCGTTGGCGAAGGGTGTGCTCTTCATCCCAGGCGTGGGCGCCACGCCGGGCATCACCAACATGATGGCGCGGCGCGCCGCCAATCAATTGGAAAAAATGCTCGAGGTGGAGATATATTTCGCTGCCTTTCGCTGCCTGGCGCCTGCCCCCGGTTTGTTGCAGACCACCCTGTGGGAGTTCAACCCGGAAGAGGAAGAGCGCCGGTCTGTATTCTTCGAAGACGGGGAGTGGCGCGCCGCCCCGCCCCTTTCGGGCGGGGTGAAAGTGCGCTTTCACGACCAGATTGGGGAGCAGATGGTCTATTACGTCCCCCACGATGAAGCCGATACCCTGCCGCGCTCCTTCCCCAGCCTGCGCCGGGCGGCGGTGCGCGGCTGTTTCCCGCCGCATGTGATGGAAATCATGGGAGCATTGATGCGCGCCGGGCTGCTTTCAAGCCGCAAGGTCACCATCGCCGGGGAGAGCCTGCCATCCATCGAAATTGTGCGTCGCTTGCTTCTGGATAGCCCTCTCTCCACGCAGAACACAGTCTGGGCGTACGGATTGGTGGTGGAAGCGCTGGGCGAGCGCCAGGGGCGAAAAGTGCGCTGCATTTACCGCTCCATCCACCCCCCGGCTGAGGAGTGGGGGGGTCCATCCGCTTATTTCAAGAATGTCGGCATCCCGCTCTCCATCGGCGCACAGCTTGTGGCAGGTGGGCAGGCATTGGGGTATGGCGTTCTGCCGCCGGAACTGGCATTGCCTGCCGACCAGTTCTTCTCTGCCCTGGCGTTGCGCGGCATTCGCGTCGAAGAGACGATTGTGGAGGAGGGAGTCATCTGAACCCTGGCTAACTTTGTTATTTCGACCGCCGATTTCGAGCGGCGGCTGACCGGCGCCAGCGCCGATATTTATCTGACCATTCGCAGCAACCTATCCTGAATAAATGGAGCGTTTTATGTCATTACAAGGCGAACGAACCCGTGCAATGTATCAAAAAGCCATGCAGTATATGCCCTATGGCGTCAACTCGAACTTTCGCTACTGGGGCGAAAAGGACACCCTGGTCATCCAACGTGGACAGGGCGCCTACATCTGGGATGTTGACGAAAACCGCTATATTGATTACCGCCTGGGTTTTGGACCCGTCCTGCTGGGACACGCCCATCCCTACGTGGTGGAGCGCGTTCAGCAAGCCATCCAGGAGGGCGCTTCATACGCCTGGTTGACCCCCCGCGAAGTGGAGCTGGCGGAACGCATCTGCAAAATCTGCAAGGTGGATAAGGTGCGCCTGGCAAACTCCGGCACCGAAGCCACCATGCACGCCCTGCGCATTGCCCGCGCCCACACCGGGCGCGAGAAGTTCATCAAATTCGAAGGGCATTACCACGGCATGAGCGACTACCTGCTCTTCAGCACCGCCTCCGCCCAGAAAGCCGCCCTCGGCTCGCGGCGCAGCCCCATCCCGCAGCAAATCTCCTCCGGCATCCCTGCCCACCTGCGCGAGTATGTGTACACCCTGCCGTTCAACGACGGCGAGCTTTTGGAGGCGACCGTCAGGGCGCATTGGGGGGATTTGGCGGCGATCATCTTCGAGCCAATGATGGGTAACACGGCGGGCATCATGCCCGTACCGGGTTTCCTGGAGAAAATCCGCGAGCTGTGCAGCGAATACGGCATTGTGATGATCATGGACGAGGTCAAGACCGGCTTCCGTCTGGCAAAGGGCGGCGCTCAGGAGTATTTTGGAGTTCAGGCGGATTTGGTCACCTATGCCAAGGCGTTGGGTAATGGTTTCCCCATCGCCGCCATCGCCGGCAAGGATGAAGTCATGATGACCGTCCATCCGGGGCAGGTGGCGCACGGCGGAACCTACACCGGCAACACCGTCGGCACCGCGGCTGCGCTGGCGGTCCTGGACCTGATTGAGAGAGAGCCGGTGATTGAGAGCATCTTCGCCAGCGGCAAGCGCCTGATGGAGGGCATTGACGGCATCTTGACCGCCGCGGGTATCCCTCATTATATGTCCGGCGCCCCCTCTATCCTGGGTTACAGCCTGGGCAGCGATAAGCCCCCGCGCGATTTCCGCGAGTACGTGGACACCGACCGCGCTCTCTACACCGACCTGGCGTATGGATTGATCCGCCGCGGGGTCATGCCCGACGCCGACGGTCGCGAACCCTGGTTCCTCTCATACGCCCATACGCAACCGGTGATAGACGAGACCCTCAACATCTACGAGGACGCGGTCAAAGAAATCGCCCGTACCTATAAGGGATCGCCCGACCCCGAAATCGAGGTGGTTGAATAAGCGTCCTGCCGGAGCTTATCCTGGGAGAAAGCGACCATGCGCAAATTATGGATCAACGGGCAAGAACATGCCGGTTCGGAGGCGCCCCAGCACGCGATTGACCCCGCCACAGAGGAGATAATTGACGAGTTTGCCTGGGGCGGCATACCCGATGCAGACCTGGCATTGGAAGCCGCCAAAAACGCTTTTCAGAGCTGGCGGCGCACGCCTGCCAGCCTGCGGGCTGAGATGCTCCATGAAGTGGCGCGGCGGCTGCGCCAATATCAGGAAGAGATTGCCATAGATTTGACCCGCGAGACGGGGCGTTCCATCCGCAAGAACCGGGGATATGTGGAATGGTCAGCCCAATGCTTCGACTACTACGCCGAGTTGGGTCGCCATTATCGCGGGCGGGTGATCCCCTCGCCGGAGGCGAGCCAGCTCTCGCTGGTGCTTAAAGCGCCTTTAGGGGTGGTGCTGGCGATCATCCCCTGGAATTACCCCCTCCTCCTGCTGGTGTGGAAGCTGGCGCCGGCGCTGGCTGCCGGCAACACGGTGGTGGTCAAACCGGCGACTTATACCTCGTGGGTGAGTCTGGGGTTTGCCCGCCTTTTCGACCACCTGCCCCCCGGCGTGGTCAATATCGTCACCGGCTCAGGGCGGAAGGTGGGCGATTACCTCGTGCGCCACCCCGCCGTGCGCATGATAGCCTTCACCGGCAGCACGCAGGTGGGACAGCACATCATGCGCCAAGCAGCCGATGAGATGAAACACATCCACCTGGAATTGGGCGGCAAAGACCCGTTGATTATCTGCGCCGACGCCGACCTGGAAGCAGCCTCGCGGGCAGCCGTGTGGGGGGCGTTTCTCAACGCCGGGCAGGTGTGCACCTCGGTTGAGCGCGTCTACGTCGAGCGCGAGGTCTTCAGCCCTGTCCTGGATAAACTCACAACCCTGACCAGCAAGCTGGTGATTGGACCGGGAATCGACCCTGCCAGCGAGGTGACCCCCATGATTCGCCCTGAAGAGCGCAGCAAAGTCCACCAGCAGGTGCTTTCGGCTCAACAGGCGGGGGCGCAGGTGGTCACCGGTGGGCGCATCCCGCCGGAGATGCAGCGCGGCTACTTCTACGAGCCGACCGTGCTGACCGAGGTGAGCGAGGAGATGGAGGTCATGCGCGAGGAAACTTTTGGACCTGTGCTGCCGCTGGCGCCGGTGGAGAGTTTCGCCGAAGCTCTGCAACGCTCCAATCAGTCGTCTTACGGTTTGGGCGCCACCCTGTTCACTAGCGACGCCCGTAAGGTCAAGCAGTACATGGAGGAGATAGAAGCCGGCAATGTCTGGGTCAACGACCCGCTGATAGACAACCTGGCAGGTCCATTCGGCGGCATGAAGCGCTCCGGCATCGGTCGTGAACTGGGCGAGGAAGGTTTCGAGGAGTTTTTGGAGACCAAACATGTCCACTGGGAAATCGAGGGCGGCATTAAACCCTGGTGGTACCCGTGGGAATAGGAGGAGTTTGACATGCGGATAACCGTTTTAGGCGGAGCGGGCAAAATGGGTTGCATCTCCGTCCAGACCCTGGTGAATGACCCGCGGGTGGCGGAGGTGGTGATTGCGGATAGAGATATGCAACAGGCGAGAACCGTGGCGGAATATATGAACAGCCCCAAGATCATCCTGCAAGAGGTGGATATCAACCAAACCGGGGAGTTCATCGCCAAACTGCGCGGCTCGCAGGCGCTGATCAACGCCACCATTCGCCACACCAACCTGCGGGTGATGGAAGCCTGTCTGGCGGCAGGCGTCCACTACACCGATATGGGGGGGTTATTTTTCGTCACCCGTCAGCAGCTCGAACTGCATGAGCGCTTCGCTCAGGCGGGAGTGAGCGCGGTGTTGGGGATGGGTTCTGCCCCAGGGGTGCCGAACGTCCAGGCGCGCTACGCCGCCGACCGTCTGGATACCATCGAGTATATCCACATCTACGATGGCATCCTGCCCCCGCCCACCGATGAACCCCTGTTCACCTATTCGGTGCCCACCATTGTGGATGAGCTGACCCTGGAGCCAATGGTGTTCGAGGATGGGGTCTTCAAACCCCGCCAACCGCTCTCTGGGTTTGAGGATTACTGGTTCACCCCTCCCATCGGCTTGTTGCCGATGCATCTCTCCCTGCACTCAGAAGTGGCGACCCTGCCGCTCTCATTTCAGGATAAGGGGGTGCGCGAGTGTTTCTTCAAAATCAACTATTGGGGCATGGCGAAAGAAGTGGTCGAAAAAATCCGCGTCCTGGTCGAGTTCGGTTTTGACAGCCGCCTGCCGGTAGAGGTTGACGGCTGCCAGATCGCTCCTCGCGACCTGATGGTGCGCCTGCTCTCCGGCTATGTGCCGCCCATCACCTCGTTCCTGGAACCGCCTGCCCGCAAAGCACCGCATTGGGTCAAAGAAATCGTCACCGAGGTGCGCGGCGCAAAAGACGGCAGGCAGGTCACCTATCGCCTGGGCACGCTGACCTTGAAAGGCGCATTGCCCACCGGCGTGGCGCCTGCGGTGACGGCGATATGGCTGGCGCAGGGGCGCGTCCCGCCGGGCGTCTACCCGCCCGAAACGGTCATCCAGCCGGAGCCGTTCTTCGAGGAGTTGAAGGCGTACGACATCCCCACCCAGGTAACCATCACCAGCCAACTTTAGGGGTTTATCCTGACCGATGAGGCAGAGGATAAAGAGAATGCAGACAAAGACGACAATCTCCGCCTCTCTACGGTGCACAAGATGATAGGATGGCGTTACCGTGAACAACATCAGCGAACTTTATAACTTTATCGGCGGCGAGTGGCGGGGTTCGACCGCGGACGACTGGTTGGAGGTGACCAATCCCGCCACGGCGGAGGTGCTGGGGCGAGTGCCCTTATCCCCGCCCGGCGAGGTGGATAGCGCCGTCCAGGCTGCCCTCCAGGCGTTCCCCTCCTGGCGCGATACGCCTCCCACCGATCGCATCCAGTATTTGTTCGAGTTGAAGAATCTGCTCGAATACGAATTTGACGAGCTGGCTAAGTCCATCGTTCTGGAGAATGGCAAGACCTTCAAAGAAGCCCAGGGTGAAATGCGCCGGGCGATTGAAAACGTCGAAGTGGCGTGCGGTATCCCGACGATGATGCAAGGCGGCATCCTGGAGGACATCGCCCCTGGGATTGACGAATTCGTCCTGCGCCAGCCGGTCGGGGTGTGCGCCATCATTGCCCCTTTCAATTTTCCGGGGATGATCCCCTTCTGGTTCCTGCCGTATGCCCTGGCTTGCGGGAATTGCGTCATCGTCAAGCCCTCCGAGCGCACGCCCATCACCATGCAGCGCGTCTTCCACCTGTTCGAGCAGCTCAATCTGCCTCCCGGTGTGATCAACCTGGTCAACGGCGGCGCGGGCACGGTGAACGCCATGTTAGACCACCCCGGCATCAGCGCGGTGAGCTTTGTCGGCTCCACCCCGGTGGCGAAGCACGTCTACAGCCGGGGCGCCGCGGCGGGCAAGCGCGTCCAGGCGCAGGGAGGCGCCAAGAACCCGCTCGTCATCCTGCCCGACGCCGATTTGGAAATGACCATCCAGATTGTCAGCGATAGCGTCTTCGGCAACGCCGGGCAGCGCTGCCTGGCGGCTTCCCTGGTGATCACCGTGGGCGAGGACGCCGCGCGCCGCTTCACCCCGGCTCTGGCAGAAGCCGCCTGTCAACGCGTGGTGGGTTTTGGGCTCGACCCGGCTACCCAGATGGGTCCGGTGATCAGCCCCCAGAGCAAAGCCCGCATCCTGGGTATAATCCAAAAAGGGCTGGCTGAAGGCGCGGAACTCCTGGTGGATGGGCGCATCGCCGAAGTGCCCGGCTATCCAAACGGTTATTTTCTCCGCCCCACCATTTTGGATGACGTGCCCCGCGGGGGGGAGGTGTTCCGCACGGAGATATTCGGTCCGGTGATGGGCTTGATGCACGTGAATACGTTGGATGAAGCGATTGAACTGGTCAACAGCGGCGCTTATGGGAACATGGCTTGTCTGTTCACCGGCAGCGGCGCCGCAGCGCGCCAGTTCCGCAACCAGGCGCAGGCGGGCAATATCGGGATAAATATTGGGGTAGCCGCGCCGATGGCGTTCTTCCCCTTCAGCGGTTGGAAGGAGAGTTTTTTCGGCACTTTGCACGGGCAGGCGAACCACGCGGTGGAATTCTTTACCCAAACCAAGGTGGTGATTGAGCGCTGGCATCGCCGCTGGTCGCGGCAGTTTTAGGCGCGCGTGGTGAGTCATCTTGTGCCATCTAAATCCAATCGTTACGTCCTTGCCATAGACCTCGGCTCCGGCGGACCCAAGGTGGGCGTGGTGGACGAGCAGGGGGTCGTCCACGCCAGCGCCGCCGAGCGGGTGGAGACCGTTTTTCTCCCCGGCGGCGGCGCCGAGCAGGATCCCCACGCGTGGTGGCGGGCGGTCTCAGACGCCGCCCGCAGGGCGGTTCGCGCCAGCGGCGTCCCCAAAGAGAGCATCCAGGCGGTTTTATGCACCACCCAATGGTCGGTGATTGTCCCCGTGGGTCGGGATGGCTCCCCCCTGATGAACGCCGTGCACTGGTTGGACACCCGCGGCGCGCCTTACAACCAGCAGGTCACCCGCGGCTTTCCCGCCGTGGAGGGTTACGGGTTGTTCAAGCTCATCAAGTGGGTGCAGCGCAGCGGCTTCCCGCCCACCCATTCCGGCATAGACGCCCTCGGGCATATTCTGTTCATTAAACACGAACGCCCCCAATTCTACGCCCAGACCTACAAATTCCTGGAACCCATGGATTACCTCAACCTGCGCCTCACCGGGCGGATCGCCGCCTCCCCCTGCAGCGTCTATCCCATGCTCCTCACCGACATCCGCCGACCGGACCTGCTCCAGTATGACCCCTGGGCGTTGCGCGTCTCCGGGGTGGACCAGGAAAAATTGCCCGAACTGCTGCCCGTGGATGGAGTGGTGGGGACCGTCCTGCCCGCGGTGGCGCAAGATTGGGGCATTTCCCCTCAGGCGCAGGTGTTCGTCTCCGCCAACGATAATCACACCGCCGCCATCGGCAGCGGCGCAGTGGCGGATTTCGAATCGGTGGTGATTCTGGGCACTTCCGGCTATCTCGCCGGGCATACGTCTTATAAGAAGACCGACATCTTCAACGCCCTGACCACCATCCCCAGCCCGCTCCCCGGCAAATATCTCATCATGGCGGAGCTGGGCAACACCGGTAAAAATCTGGAGACGTTCCTTGCCAACTGGGTGTATCCCCCCGACCCGCTCAGCCTGGGCGACCTGCCTCCAGACGCTTTTGAGCGCTTCAACGCCGCCGCTGCCAGCGCCCAGCCGGGGAGCGGAGGGCTGCTCTACCTGCCCTGGCTGAACGGCAGCCTCTCCCCCAGCATGGATTACCGCGTGCGGGGTGGGTTTATCAACCTCTCGTATCAGACCGAGCGCTGCCAGTTGGCGCGGGCGGTGCTGGAGGGCGTCGCCTACAACTGGCGCTGGCTGCTGGAGGCGGTGCAGAAATTCATCGGGCGTCGCTTCCAATCATTGCGCCTCGGCGGGGGAGGGGCGCAATCGGATGTCTGGGCGCAGATTATGGCGGATGTGCTAAAAATCGAAATGCGCCAGCTCGCCGAACCGCGCCTGACGAATGTGCGCGGCGCGGCGTTCCTGGCGATGGACCGTCTGGGCTGGCTGCCCCTCGAGCAGTCCCCCGAGCGGGTTAAGTTCGCCCGCGTCTATCAGCCCGATGGGGCGCGAGGCGAATTATACGATCGCCTCTATACCCAGTTTCGGGCTTGCTATCGTAAAATTAACCCCATCTTTCACAATCTCAATCAGAGTTAGAAGGAGCGTCTATGTCTGATACAGCAGATGAGGGGCTTTCTCTGGAGAAAGTCCTTGGCGATATGCACCCCTATCGGGGGCGCTTCCCGACCTATGCGCGTCTGCCTGAAAAAGGTCGCAGCCGGGAGGAGATTTACCAGGAGCTGGCAACCATCGCCGCCGAGGAAGATCAGAAGTGGGAGACGGGGCAGGTCTCCGGCACCATTTACCATGGCGGCAAAGACCACTACGCCTTTCTCAACCGAGTCTTCAGCCTCTTTTCGCACATGAACCTGCTCCAGCGGGATATGTGTCCCAGCGGCACCAAATTCGAGGCGGAGATCGTCGCCATGGTAGCCGACATGCTCAACGCCGAAGCTGCGCGGGCGCGCAACCCTGAAGACCAGGTCTGCGGGGTGGTCACCTCTGGCGGCAGCGAGAGCATCCAGAGCGCCATGCTGGTCTACCGCGATTGGGCGCGCGCCGAAAAGGGCATCACCCAGCCCGAAATGGTCGCCCCCAGCACCATCCATCCCGCCTTTGAGAAAGGCGCCCATTATTTCGGCATCAAGCTGGTGCGCCTGCCGGTGGACGAGAATTACGAAGCCGATGTGGACGCCATGCGCGCCGCCATCACCCCCAACACCATCGCCCTTGCCGCTTCGGCGGGCAACTACCCCCATGGAATCATTGACCCCCTGGAAAAGCTGTCCGACCTGGCGTTAGAGTACAATATCGGCTTTCATGTGGATGGCTGTCTGGGCGGGTTCATCCTGCCCTGGATTGAGAAGCTGGGTTACGATATCCCTCCCTTCGATTTTCGCCTGCCGGGTGTCACCTCCATGTCCTGCGATACCCACAAATGGGGGTTTTCTCTCAAAGGCACTTCGGTGGTGCTTTACCGCAACCCCAAATTGCGCCGCTACCAATATTTCACCACCACCAACTGGTCGGGCGGTCTGTACATCTCGCCCACCTTCCAGGGCAGCCGCTCTGCCGGTCTCTCGGCGGCTGCCTGGGCGGCGATGGTCGCCATCGGGCAGGAGGGCTACCTGGAAGCGACCCGCCGCATTATGACCGCCGCCGATACCATCCGGGCGGGCATCGCCCGCATCCCCGAAATCAAGATCATCGGCAAGACCACCTTCGTCATCGGCATGACCTCCGATGTGCTCAATATTTACCATGTCAACGATTATCTCGCCTCGAAAGGCTGGCGCTTGAACGGTTTGCAGTCTCCTCCGGGCGTCCATTTCTGCGTCACCTTGCCCCAAAGCCGGGAGGGCGTGGCAGAGCGTTTCCTCGCCGATTTGCAGGACGCGGTCAACTACGCCAAAGACCCGCCGCGCCCCGAGCCTGTCAGCGGGGCGGTGTACGGGCTGGCGGGCGCCATGCCCGAGTTCCTGTCTGAGATGCTGGTGTACGTGCTGGACGAAATGTACACGCTCTAAACCGCGAAGCAAGACGCGCGGGAACGAATCACGCTGGCTGGATGACGAACGATCCAGCCAGCCTGATTGTTGTATCGGCGGTTTGAGTTACGCCGCTTCACCTCGCTTCACCCTGCAGTAGTGGGTCATTGCCTGTTCCATGAACGCCGCCAAACCGGGGTGGATGCTCTCGTAGAACTCGGTGAACTCATTACCCTGATTGTAGCCATGCCTTAAGAAAATAAATTTGCTAATATTACACTTTTGTCAGGTTGTATTGTGAATTTTGCAATTATTGGATATGATGTAAATATCGAAAGGGGTTGTTGCCATGGATAAAACCGAATCACACCGATATCAATTGCTTCAGTCTTTTTTGAAATTTGTCTTCAGCCTGGCGTGTATCGGCGCGTTAGCGCTATCCTTATTTCTGCCCCAGGCTCAGCCGGCTTCGGCGCAATCGTTGTGCTTCGTCCTGCCAGATTATGAGACCCACGTCCTGAGCGGGGTGGTGAACAGCTATTATCCCGGCGTCGCCAACGCCCCGGCGGGGTCAACCAGCCTGATTCTCGGCGCCGGGCGCGGCTCGGGCGATTCCATCCAGCCCGGCGACCTACTGCTGGTGATTCAAATGCAGGGCAGCGAAATCAACGCCTCCAACAGCCCGGCGTATGGCGCGGGAAACGGCTCCGGCAGCGGTTACACCAACCTCGGCAACGTCGGTCTTTATGAATATGTGGTGGCGGACAGCGCGCTGGATTATCAGACCGGCGGGACGTTGACCATTCGCGGGGCAGGCGTCAACAATGGGCTACTGTTTTCCTACACCAACGCGGACGATATGCCCGACCGCGGACAACAGCGCTTTCAGGTGGTGCGCGTCCCCGCCTACCTCAATTTGATGCTTGGCGGCAACCTTTCCGCCAGCCCCTGGGACGGCGCTACCGGCGGCATCCTGGCTCTGGAAGCCGCCAACCTGCTCGATTTTGACGGTATGACCCTGGATGTCAGCGGGCTCGGCTTCCGCGGCGGGGGTGGACGCCAGCTCGAAGGCGACCAGGGCTTAAGTCCCCTGGATTACCGCACCACCTCGGCTGATT
>JBBIPD010000022.1:0-5305 GCA_037443025.1 Chloroflexota bacterium | reverse complement strand
CGAAGGGCGAGGTCATCTCCGGATTATCTCATTACGTCTTCTTCGGGGGCGATTTGATGGACACCCAACCCGATTCGGGTGAGGGCTATCCCAACGGCTGCCAGGCGCGCGGCGCTCCCGGGAACGCTGGCGGCGGAGGGACGGATGGCAACCCTCTGACCAACCATGATAATTCCGGCGGCGGCGGGGGCGGCGGGGGCGGGGCGGGCGCGCGCCCCCCCGGGGCAGCAATGAGCTCCGGGGCGGGCGGCGACTGCGTTGCTGTGGTGCTGGGCGCTACCTCCGCCTCTCGCTGCGGGGCGGGCGGGGGGCGGGGCGGGTCGGCTCTGGCGGAAGGCGCTGCGTCGCGGCTCTTGGCGGACGGCGGCGGCGGGGCGGGGACGAATGACGACGGCAGCGGCGCTCTCCCCAAAGGTCTCGCCAGCAGCGGCGGCGCCGGCGGGGGGATGGTTTTCCTGCGGGCTTCCCTGGTGGTTCAGCCGGGCGTGATCAACGCCAATGGCGCCTCGGCTTTGGATGTGGAGAACGACGGCGCCGGCGGCGGGGGAGCGGGCGGATCGGTGCTGGTGATCACCCAAGCCACCAGCCCCAACGGGTTGATGATAACGGCGCGCGGCGGCTCTGGCGGCAACGCCTGGAAGAGCCGTCCCGGCGGTCTCGACCCTGGCGATATGCACGGACCCGGCGGCGGCGGGGGCGGCGGGGTGATTTTCACCACCGGAACACCTGCCGCAGTGGATATCCGCGGCGGTTTGAACGGCGTCACCACCACCTCCAACGACCCCTACGGCGCGACGCCCGGCGCTAACGGCAAAGCGGTGTACGGCGTCAGCAATTCGGCAATCCCTGGCGCATCTGCCGGTTTCGAGTGTTTTACCCCAACCGCGGTCTCATTGGTCAATCTCAGCGCCAGACCGGCTGACTCAGGGCTGTTGCATCTCTGGTTGGGAATGGTGTCGCTGGCGTTTCTCTCTGGTTCCCTTTGCATCTTCTTCCAGCGACGCCAGTCTCGCCTGGCGGTGTGATTAGCGGTAGGTTCAGGGCGCAAACTGCCCGCGCAGTTCTCGGCGCGGGCAGTTTGCTTTTATTCCCCGACACGACCAATCCTGCTTGCTTTTGTTTGCTTAATCGAAGCTTAACGCTGTTTAACCAGAGTTTAACAATATTGTTAGGTGCTTGGTTTTTTATAAATTTAATTGTTATACTTATGTTAAGTGTCGTTAAGGAGGATTAGTGATGAAAAGCAAGCGAATAACTTATAGTTTGATGATTCTCTTATGGATGTTTTTCCTGACTGCGCCTGAATCCACGAACGATGCTCCTTCATTGTTTAATCTGGTTGGCAATGCCAAAGCCCAGGGGATATGCTTTACCTTGCGGGATCAAGATACACACCAGATTTCGGGCGTGGTTAATTCTTATTATCCGGGGACAGCCAACGCGAGCGCTGGCGCCACGACCATTACGGTCGGTCCGGGGCAGGGCGCGGGTCAATCCATTCAAAGCGGCGATTTGCTTCTGGTCATCCAGATGCAGGATGCGACAATCAACAGCACAAATACCAGCGCTTACGGGTCTGGAGGCGTAAGCGGCAGCGGTTATACAGACCCGGGGAATTCGGGCAGGTACGAGTTCGTTGTCGCCGCCAGCGGGGTAGATTACGCAACTGGCGGGACGCTTTCGATTACCGGCGCGGGAACAGGCAACGGTCTGCTATATTCTTACACCAACGCCAATGGCAACACCACCAGCGGACAGCGGCGCTTCCAGGTGGTGCTTGTCCCGGCGTATCTGAACGCCAACCTGACCGCGGATATCAGCGCCAGCCCCTGGAATGGCGCCACCGGCGGGGTGCTTGCCCTGGAAGTGGTTAACAGCCTGGGGTTTAACGGCTACACCCTGAATGTCAACGAGATGGGTTTCCGCGGTGGGGGTGGTCGTCAGCTTGGGGGGTCTACTAAGGCGGCTAACACAGATTATCGTAACCTTTCGACGCGCAATGCCCATGATTCTAAAGGGGAGGGGATTGCAGGTACACCTCGCTATGTGTTTTTTGGCGGGGCTGTGGTGAACACCAACCCGCCAGCAGGCGATGGCTATCCGAGCGGCAGCCATGCCCGCGGCGCGCCGGGTAACGCTGGCGGAGGCGGCACGGATGGGCACCCCAGCGCCAATGATGACAACTCAGGAGGCGGAGGTGGCGGGAACGGCGGCGCGGGCGGTCAGGGCGGCTACTCCTGGCGCAGCCTGTTAGATGTCGGCGGAAGGGGTGGAGCGGCGTTTGCCGAAGTCGCTCCAGGCAGGCTGGTCCTGGGCGGCAGCGGGGGCGCGGGAACGACCAACAACGGCACCGGCACGCCTGGCAGCGGCGCGGCGAGTTCGGGAGCGGCTGGCGGCGGGATCGTGATTCTGCGCCTTGGAGGGGTCAATGGTACAGGCGCCGTCTCAGCCAATGGCGGCAGCAGCCTGAATGTGCTCAACGATAGCACCGGCGGGGGCGGCGCCGGCGGCAGCATTGTGGCTATTTCGCCAAATGCCAATGCTTTCACCGCTATCGCGTTCAGCGCCATTGGGGGCAATGGAGGTCTGGCGTGGCCTCTGCAACCTCCCGGCGGATACCCTGGCGAGCGGCTCGGACCGGGGGGCGGCGGCGGTGGTGGGGTGATTTATCTCAGCGGTTCAGCCGCCTCAACCGATGTCAGCGGCGGGTTGAATGGCACCACCACCAATGTAAACGATGCTTATGGCGCGCTCCCTGGGGCAGTGGGCATTGTTGGCAGCGCTTCCGTTTCCGATATCCCGGGGGTTTCAGCCGGTTTCGAATGCTATACCCCCACCGCAATCAACTTAACCGATTTTCGCGCCGGATCAATGCCGCTCCCTGGATCGAATTTTCTGTTGGCATTGGCAGGGATATGCATACCGTTTACCGCATTCTGGATGTTTCGGCAGAGACGGTTTTCTGATCCTATCCCATTGGCAACATCCAGAGATTCACGATTCGCAGTTTTTCCGGTGAGCCAGATCAGGCGCCAAAAGTAAGCTGGCGTGGGGGATTGCCCGGGGAGAGATGCTCAAAAAAAAGACATTCGGGTTACTGCTCGAATGTCTTTTATCCTTATATCTCGAGGGTGTTCCCGTCCGGGTCTTGCAGTTGCAGACTGCCGTCGCTTTGGGGGTGCAGCGGAATTCCCCCATCTTGCAGCCGTTCAATCAGCGTCTGGCGCGCCGCCGCTTGGGGTAATGCCACCTGAAACGATTTCAAGCCCACCGCGTTGGCGGGCGGCGGGGGAGCGCCCCTGCCCGCCCAGATATTGAGACCAATGTGATGGTGGTAACCTCCCGCCGAGACGAACAACGCCCCGGGGTAGTCGCGCTGGGTTACCTGGAAGCCGAGCAGGTCGCAATAGAACCCTTCGGACCGCGCCAAATCTGCGACCTGGAGATGGATGTGACCGATATCCGTTTCGGGGTGGATGCCGGGCATGGGGGCTTCCAGGGCGGCGGCTTCCAACAACCCCTGGGCGTCCACAGGCTCGGTGCTCATCGCCACCTGCGCGCCTCGCCATTGCCAGCTTTGGCGCGGGCGGTCGCAATAAAGCTCCAGCCCGTTGCCGTCGGGGTCTGCCAGGTAAATCGCCTCGCTCACCAGGTGGTCGGCGCCGCCCTGCAGGGGGTACCCGTTTTCGAGCAGGCGTTGCAGAAGCGCTCCCAGCGCCGCCCTGCCAGGCAGGTGGATGGCGACGTGAAAGAGTCCGCTGGTGCGATGCGGTTTGGGTATCGCCCCCGCGATTTCGCTCAGCTCGAGCAGCGCCGCCCCGCCCACGGTGGGGGAGAGGGCGGCGTGGCGCTCGTTGATTGCGCTGATTTCGAACCCGAGCAAGCCGGAGTAGAAGCGTAGCGCAGGTTCAAGCTTCGATATTTTCAAATGCACCCGTCCGATATGGGCGTCGGCGGGCAGGGTGAAATCTTCCATGGGTTTCCATTTCCTTCGTTGCAATTATACCTAAATTGGTCTGGTTTAGCCGGGAATTATCAGCCGCTTTCCAGCCAGAGGGTTAACCCCATCACGCCCCCGCCCTCTCATCAGGTTCAGGAGAGGGCGGGGGGGAGGAGGGCTGAAACCTGGTGGATTTTATGCTAGGGCTGCGCCCCGGTCAGGCGTGGGAAGTAGTACGCCAGGATATCCAGCGCCGGCTTTCCGTGCACCGAAGCCGATTTATCCTGCAGCGCGGCGGGTGGGTAATAGCCGCGGCTGACAAAGCCGTTTATCCAGGGGCGGGCATTGGTCGCGGAGAGCAGGGCGGAATACACATCCACCTGTTCCTGCAAATCCAGGGGTATGGCGGGGTAGTCCGGGTTGGGCTGCTCCAGGGCAGAAGGCGGCAAACATCCACCCGCCGGATCAGGCAGGCAGGCGGTTGCGCCGCCATCCGCCGAGGAGTACGCCGGGGCGAGTATCAGGGTTTTGTTCAAGCGCAGTTTGAGCGGTTGCAAGACGGTGTCTATCAGGCGCGCCGCCTCGCTCTCCAACTCAGCCTGGCTTGCGTCCGAACGCCCTGTCAGCGGCTCAGAGAAGAGCAGGTAAATCCCGTCCAGGCTGTCCAGAAATGGGGGTGCCCCTGCCACGGCTTCCGAAAAAGGCAACGCCCACCAGATATACCCGTTGTAATGCTGGCGCAGAAGGGCGATGATCTCCCGCCAGCGCAGTTCGGCATCCGCCGGGACTCCCGAAGGCGACCCATCGGCGACTCGACCGCCGGGCAGCGCCGGTCCCAGCCAGTCGCCCCCGATGATCAACGCCTGCGCGCCGCTCTGTTCAGCCATCTCCGCATGATCGAGCAGAAAAGCGGAGTACTGGTCGAACCAGGCGATCCACCAGGAGAAATCTCGCCTGGCTTGCGTCCACCATTGCTCGGGTTGTCCGCCGAAATTTGGGGTCGGGAACAGGGCGACGTCCTGCCCGCGCTCCCTCCCCGCCTGGATGAAAGCATGGATATCGGCGTAGAAGGCGTCTTTCCCGGCGACCAGTTGCAGGATGGGGGGAGAACTGCGGGTATAAGTCCAGGTTGGGTCGAGCACAACCCAGTTGCCGCCCGCCATCAGAACCTGGTCCATCATCAGTCCCCTCAGCGCAGTCCAGGAGGGGTGAAAACGCGCTTGCCATTCGACGCCCGCCACGTAGTCCGGTCCATGATTGACGACATCCACCCCAGGCGGTTGCGCCGCCGGGACGGATGGGTCCAGCCAAGCCCAGGCGTTGACGTTCACCTTGACCGCCTGGTATTCCGGTCTGGTTTGCACC
>JBBIPD010000021.1:10619-16511 GCA_037443025.1 Chloroflexota bacterium | reverse complement strand
GCGTCGCGAGTTTCCAGATTGGGCGGTAAGGGGAGCCGAAGGTCGTGAGCGGCGTATCTTAAGCTCAATCTATATTGACCCGAAAGACGAAGAGGTGATGAACTACCGTTTGATGCGGCGCTGGGCGGAGATTGAAGCCAATGAGGTGCGTTACAAGGAATATTATCTCGACGACGCCGAGTATGCCGTAATCGGTTTCGGCACAGCCGGACGTGTGGCGTTATCCGCGGTGCGGGCGGCGCGCGCCCGAGGCGTCAGAGCCGGATTGTTCCGCCCTATCAGCCTCAGCCCGTATCCGTATTCCCAGGTCGAGGCTTTGACCGATAAAGTCAAGGCGATTCTGGTGGTCGAGATGAACGCCGGGCAGATGCTGGACGATGTCCTGCGGGCTGTGAAAGGGCGCATACCGGTAGAGTTCTATGGGCGCATGGGCGGAATTATGCCCTTCCCGGATGAAATCGAGGCAGAGATATACCGGATTGCCAGTTCGCCCCTTATAATAGAAGAAGACCCTCGAAAAAGCTGGCTGCACCGCTTTGCCAGCGTGATTAATGTTGAGTTGAATAACTAGGGAGTGACTCATGGTGGTGACTGCACCGACCCAAATTGTCTACCAAAGACCGCAATCGTTAGCCGAGACGCCCACCCATTACTGCCCCGGATGCACCCATGGCGTAGCCCACCGCCTGATTGCCGAGGTGTTGGATGAGATGGGTGTAAGGGAGAAGACCATTGGCGTGGCGCCGGTGGGCTGTTCGGTCTTTGCTTATAACTATTTCGATTGTGATTTCGTCGAGGCTGCCCATGGGCGCGCTCCAGCCATGGCGACCGGCATCAAGCGGGTCTTGCCCGATAGAGTGGTATTCACCTATCAAGGGGATGGAGACCTGGCGTCCATCGGCATGGCGGAGATTGTGCACGCTGCTGGCAGGGGCGAGAACATCACCGTGATATTCATCAATAACGCCATTTATGGGATGACCGGCGGGCAGATGGCGCCCACCACCTTGCCCGGACAGAAAACCACTTCTTCCCCAATGGGCAGGGATGTGGAACAAATGGGCTTTCCGATGCGCATGGCGGAGTTGCTCTCCAATCTGGACGGGGTGGGGTATGTTGTCCGGCGCAGCCTGCACGACCCAAAGAACATTCGCCTGGCAAAGAAAGCCATCCGTCTGGCGTTTGAGACGCAGGTGCGCGGCTTGGGGTTCTCGATGGTGGAATTGCTCTCTTCCTGCTCGACCAATTGGGGAATGACCCCGTTGGAAGCTTTGCGCTGGATTGAAACTCACATGATTCCGGCTTATCCCCTCGGGGACTATAAAGTGTCTCCATCCGTGGCGGAGATAAAAGTATAAGGAGAGCAGGCATGCAGACTGAAATCATCATCGCTGGCTTTGGGGGGCAAGGCGTGCTCTTTGCCGGGCAGGTTCTGGCATACGCTGCGCTGGATGAAGGTAAAGAGGTGACCTGGATACCGTCTTATGGTCCAGAGATGCGGGGCGGCACAGCGAATTGTACGGTGATTATCTCAGATGAAGAAATCGGCTCGCCTCTGGTTCGCAGCCCGAGAGCGGCGATTGTGCTCAATCTCCCCTCGCTGGACAAGTATGAGCCGTTGGTTACCCCGGGAGGCGTCCTGATTGCTAACGCCTCCTTGATCAACCGCGGTCCCCAACGGACTGATATCACCACCGTATTCATCCCGGCGAATGAAATCGCCGAGTCGCTGGGGAATCGCCGCCTGTTGAACATGGTGGCTTTGGGCGCGCTGCTCTCTCAACTGCCTGTCCTCTCCCTTGAGGCGATTCAGGCGGCGTTGAAGAACCACCTGCCGCAGCGCCATCAACACCTGCTGCCGGTCAACTTTCAGGCGCTGCAAAAAGGCGCCGAATTCGCCATGCAGGAAGCCGTCCCGGCGTCGTTCGCCTGACCCAGGGTTGCTCTCTTTGTTTTTCTGTCCTCTGGTTGATAATCTGCCAGAGGCTTACGTTTGTAGGGCGGGATTCAGATTGTTCACTAACTTTATACCGAGGGATAACGCTCCATGAACAGTTTGCAGACGGAGATTCTTGTCATTGGCGGGGGCGCAACCGGAACGGGCATCCTGCGCGATCTGGCGATGCGCGGCTTCAAGGCTCTCTTGGTGGAAAGAAACGACCTGGCGACCGGCACGACCGGGCGCTACCACGGTTTGCTCCACAGCGGCGGGCGTTATGTCGTCAAAGACCCCCAGGCAGCCCGCGAGTGTATCGAAGAGAACCGCATCCTGCGCCGTATTATGCCCATGTGCCTGGAAGATACGGGCGGTTTTTTTGTGGTAACTCCTGAGGATGACCCGAGTTATGTGCCAAAATTTGTGGAGGGTTGCCGCGCCGCAGGCATTCCGGTTGAGGAGGTCTCCATTCAGCAAATGCTGCGAGAGGAACCTCTGCTCAACCCGAAGATCAGTCACTGCTTTCGCGTGCCAGACGCCGCCGCCGACTCCTGGTTAGCCGCCGACCTCAACGCTAAATCGGCGCAGGAGTACGGCTCACAGGTTCTGACCTATCATCGGGTAGAAAAGTTGCTGCTTCAGGGGGATAAAGTGGTGGGCGCCGTTTGCTACGATTTGGTCAAGGATGAGCAGGTCACCATCCTGGCGGATTTTGTGATCAATGCGGCGGGCGCCTGGGCTGGTCAGGTCGCGGGGAGTATCGGAATCAAGGTGCAAATTGTGCCGGGTAAAGGGGTTATGCTGGCTGCCAATCACCGCATCCTGCACACGGTCGTGAACCGTTGTAAGATGCCTTCCGATGGGGATATTCTGGTGCCAATTCATACCGTCACCGTGATTGGCACCACGGATGTCAAAGTGAGCGACCCCGACCATTTCGCCATTGAACCCTGGGAGGTGCGCCTGATGTTGGAAGAGGGCGATAAACTTGTCCCGGGCTTCAGAAATATGCGCATGCTGCGCGCCTGGGCTGGGGTGCGCCCTCTCTACCAGGAGACAGAGGTGGAGGATACGCGAGATATCACCCGCGCTTATGTCCTGCTGGATCATGAGCAACGCGATGGCATTTCGGGGATGGTGACCATCACCAGCGGCAAATGGACCACGTACCGCAAGATGGCGGAGGATACGGTCAATCTGGTCTGTAAAAAATTGGGCGTGGACCGCGCCTGCCGCACCCATTTGGAAGTTTTGCCGGGCGGGGCGGGTCATGGCTATCACCTGGTCGGGACGCGCTTTGCCCAGGTTGAAAAAACGGCGGATTACGGCAAGCTGGTATGCGAATGTGAGCTGGCGACCATTGCTGATGTGACTCAGGCGATTGTGCAGGGGCAGGCAAAGACCATTGATGATGTGCGCCGCGACGTGCGCCTGGGGATGGGTCCCTGCCAGGGCGGTTTCTGCACCTACCGGGTCACCGGGCTCTTACACCGCCTACGCAAGACCGCGGTGGAGGAGGCGAATGTCGCCCTGCGGGACTTTATGCAGGAACGCTGGAAGGGTCTGCTGCCGGTGCTTTGGGGGCAACAACTGCGCCAGGAGCGTCTGAACCAATTGATTTACCTCTGTCTGCTCAACGCCGAAGCCTTGCCCGGCGCTCCATCTTCGCGCCTCAGCCCGGAATTCTATCTGCCCCCTGAGGAAACAAGCCCTCTAAAGGCGGAGGTCGCGCAGGCGCCAGAAACGCAACGAGCTATCTCCGAGGGCAAGCCATCTTCAACCGAGGTGGATGTATTGGTGATCGGCGCCGGTCTGGCAGGGTTGGTCAGCGCCTGGCAGGCTTCCAGGCAGGGCAAGCGCGTCCGCCTCATCAGCAAAGGTTGGGGGTCTCTGTACTGGCACGCCGGCTGTGTGGACGTTTTGGGTTACGCCGCAAAGGGCGAACGCATCCTGGTAGAAGACCTGGCTGAAGCCTTATCGCGAGAAATCCAGACGAATCCCAGCCATCCATACCATTATGCAGGGTTGGAGACGCTCCAACAGGCGCTTGACGCCCTAAAATCATTCTGTGAGTCAGTCGGGTATCCGATGCAAGGTTCTCTGGAGCGGAATTGGATGCTCCCAACGGCTTTGGGCGTCCCCCGACCCACCTGCCTTGCGCCGGAAACGATGATCGCCGGCGACCTCACCCGACCGGAGAAGATGCTCATTGTGGGTTTCGAGGGGTTTTTGGATTTTTATCCAGAGCTGATTGTGGACAATCTGCGCCGGTTGGGGGTGGAGGCGGAGGGGATAACCCTCGAGATCGCTTCTCTGAAGCGACAACGTTTTCTCACCGGCAGAGTGCTGGCGGAATGTTTTGAGCGGCAGGAATTTCGCTCTGAGGTGGTCACAGCGTTGAAAGAAGGTTGGCGTCAATCGAACATCGGGCGGGTTGGTTTCCCGGCTGTTTTGGGCTTCCAAAAGGCTCTTCAGGTGAAGGCGGATTTGGAGAATCAGCTTGGTATGCCTGTTTTTGAAATTCCTACCCTGCCCCCCTCGATACCGGGCATGCGCCTGCATCATCTGCTGGTGAGCGCCATCGAGAGGAATGGCGGGCGGGTGTACGATGGGATGGAGGTGTTATCCGCGCAGGCGCAGGATGGCAGGGTTCTGGCGGCGCTGAGCGAAGCCGCCGCCCGGCGCAAAGCGCATCGCGCCAGGAGTTTTATCCTGGCAAGCGGCGGCATCCTGGGGGGCGGGATAGGGGTCGAGCCGCTCAGTCACCCCCGGGAGACCATTTTCGGTTTGCCCCTCTCCGATGGGGTTGAGGCAGGGCATCCAGTGGAACCCGATTTCTTCTATCCCTATGGTCATCCCATTTTCAGAGTCGGGGTCAGGGTGGACCGCAATTTTCAGCCGGTTAATGACCAGGGCGACAGGTTATTCGAGAACCTGTTCGTTGCCGGCGGCGCGTTGGGTGGGTACGATGTCATTCAGGAGCGCTCCCTGGAGGGGGTGGCGCTTGTCAGCGGATATGTGATTGGGAACAGCAAAGGACTATGAACATGGAACAGGAACACGATTCGACCTCGATCTTCCGCCCGGTTGAGTTGACGATTGACCAGTGCATCAAATGCAACATTTGCACCACGGCTTGCCCGGTATCGCGGGTGACCGACCTCTTCCCCGGTCCTAAATATGAAGCGCCTCAGGGTGGGCGCTTCCGCTCTCCCCGTCAACCCACTCCCGACCGTTCAGTGGATTACTGCAGCGGATGCCGCATGTGCAATATGGTCTGCCCGACCGGAGTCAAAATCGCCGAGATGAACGCTCGCGCTCGCGCCGATATCGTCAGGCAGAACCTGGTGCCTCTGCGCCTGCGCCTGCGCAATAACGCCATCGCCCGATCTGAGCTGGTGGGCAAGCTCGGACAGCCTCTGGCGCCGCTGGCAAACGCCGCTCTGAAGAATAAACTGGTGCGGAGCGCGATGGAGACAGTCATGGCGATTCACCGCGAAGCGCCTTTGCCAACCTTTGCCAGCCAGCGTTTTACCACCTGGTTCAAACGCCATGAAAGACCGGCTCATTTGACACGCCGGGTGGTTTATTTTCATGGTTGCTCCACCCAATACTACGAGCCGCGCGTGGGGCGCGCCGCGGTGCGTGTGCTGGAGGCGAACGGTTTTGAGGTGATTGTGCCGCCTCAGAACTGCTGTGGTTTGCCACTCTTATCCAATGGGGAGTTTAGCGCCGCTCGCGCGTATCATCGCGCCAATGTCAGGAAAATGATGGAGTATGCCAGGCATGGCATCCCGATTGTTGGCACCTCGACCAGTTGCACCCTGACCTTGAAAGAAGAAGCTCCCGAGCTGCTGGATATGCATGACGAGGACACTCGTCTGGTGGCTGAGAACACCTTTGATTTCAATGAGTTTTTACTGATGTTGTTGGAACAGGGAACCCTGCGCACAGAC
>JBBIPD010000021.1:0-10609 GCA_037443025.1 Chloroflexota bacterium | reverse complement strand
GCGCCCGGTGCCGCTCAGGTTAGCCTACCATGCTCCATGCCAGTATCGGGGTCATCGCCTGGGTCGTCCGGCGTTGGAGGTGTTGGATTTGATCCCCGAACTGCGCCTCGAGGATAGCCATGCCGCCTGTTGCGGGATAGCCGGGACTTACGGCTACAAAGTGGAAAAATATGAAATTGGCATGGCGGTTGGGGAGGATCTTTTTCACATGGTCAATAATTTCATCAGCCAGGGCGGCGACCCGCTGGTGGTATGCGATAGCGAGACCTGTCGCTGGCAGATCACTCACGCCACGGGTTTCACCGCCGTGCATCCGGTGGAATTACTGGCTGTGGCGTATGGATACGCCCCCGAAGGGGCGCTGGCGCAATTGATGGCTTGACCTCATCCGCTCAATCCTGCTCGAAAAATCCCCCGGCTTTGGGTGTACAATTGGGGGGATTTTCTATTTTCACTGCCACCTCTTCATGGAGTTATCCCCCGATGATATTTTCCCGCTCAAAACCCAGCCTGATTCTTTGCGCCCTGGCGCTTGCCCTCCTCGCAGCCTGTTCCTCCCCGACGGCGACGCCGGTTTTGACAGCCCCCCGCCCCCCGCCCCCCCCGGAGACAGCCATAGCCGCGCCTCCTGCGGCGACCGAGAGTCCGACCAGTACGCCTCTACCCAGCCCAACCCATACCCCGCCTCCAACGGCGACCTCGACCCAACCCCCGACCGCATCTCCAACGGAGGCTCCGACGGAAGCTCCGACGGAGAATCCGACGGAGAATCCGACAGAGAATCCGACAGAGACCCCGACGAGTACCCCGACAACCCTTCCGACCCAATCCGGCGGGCAAACGGCGCTTCCCGCCGCTTCCAAAGACACCGTTTGGATATACCTGATTCAAGAGAATGTCAACGGACCGATTTGCGGAGACGCGGCTGTGCCGGTCAGCAGCGGCGTCAAACGTACGAACGATATCTCTGAGAACGTTAAAGGAGCGTTGGAGGTGTTGTTATCTTACAAGTCGGAGTATGTGGGTGGTTTGCTCAACCCCCTCTTTCGCTCGAACATCCGCGTTCAGAGCGTCTCATTCAACCAGAAAAACGGTTTGATCACGGTCGAGTTGAGTGGGACCTATAAGCCGACCGGCGATAAATGTGATAATACCAGGGTGAAAGCCCAAATCTGGCAAACGGTGCGCCAGTTCTCGGCGGTGAAGGCGACCAACATCTATCTCAACGGCATCCCCTTTGGGGATAGAGTTTCCAACGATTGAGATGGTTGGGTGAGGCGAGTTGATGGTGAACCATAAAAGTTCGATGTTGATCGTATCGGTATTGCTTGGGCTGGTATTTTTGAGCGCCTGCTCGTCAACTGGCGGGGCAACTCCAACCGCATCACCCGCGGCAAGCCCGACCCATTCACCCCCAATTCTACAATCTACCGATACGCCTGCGCCGGATACCGATACGCCCCTCCCGCCCTCGCCCACGCCAACCGCGAGTGGTACGCCCACCGCAACGCCATCCCCAACCGACACGCCGACCCCGACCGAAACCCCCACCTCCACCTCGCCTCCCCCTACCGCTTCCGGCGAGGATGCGATATATGTCTTCTACATCGCTTTGAACACCGGCGGTCCGGTTGGGTGCGGCGATACACTGGTGAAAGTGAATACGGGGTTATACCGCAGCGGGGATAACGAAACCGACATCGCCGTTGCCCTGAGAAGCCTCTTCAATAAACAACAATATATTGGCAACCTGTATAACCCGGTGTTTCGCTCGAACTGGCGCATTGATAGCGTGCAATTCAAATCTTTCGAGGGCTTGGCGAACGTCTCGCTCAGCGGAGGCTATGTTCGCTCAGACGACCGCTGTGACGACAGCCGGGTGCGCGCCCAGATTTGGACTACAATCCGCCAGTTTCCGGGAGTGAAGACGGTCTATATCCTGATGAATGGCAATCTATTGGGCGACATCCTGGCGGCTGGCAAAAACCCCTAAACGCAATCGAGCAGGCTGCGAAAATCAATCCCCGAGATTAAAACCCCACGGGCAGGCGATGCGAACACCGCCTGCCCGTGAACTTAATCCTTCTCCTCCGAGAGAAGGTCAAACCGTCGGGATTACAGGTCGGCGGCGATGCTGACGCCTTGATGTTTCAGAGCGGCGTGAGCGGCTGCCAGACGCGCCACCGGCACCCGGAAAGGAGAACAACTTACATAGTTGTTGCCGATGATGTGGCAGAATTCGATGGAGGAGGGATCGCCTCCATGCTCGCCGCAGATACCCACCTCAAGGTCAATTCGCTGCGCCCGTCCCTCGGTTACTGCCATCTCCATCAGCCGTCCCACCCCCTCGCGGTCTATGGTCTGGAACGGGTTCTTGGGCAGGATGCCGTCTTCGACGTATTTCAAGAGGAAATTGCGCTCGGCGTCATCCCGGCTGTAGCCGTAGGTCATCTGGGTCAGGTCGTTGGTGCCAAAGGAGAAGAATTCCGCCAGGGTGGCGATCTCGCCCGCGGTGAGAGCGGCGCGCGGAATCTCAATCATGGTGCCGAATTTATATGGAAATTCGACGCCCTTTTCCCTCATCACCTCCTTGGCGATGATTTCCAGGCGAGGCTGGATGACCTTCAGCTCATTGACGTGACCGGTGAGGGGGATCATCACTTCGGGCTTGGCGCGGATGCCTTTCAAAACCGCGTTTGCCGCCCCTTCGAAGATGGCGCGCACCTGCATTTCCACGATTTCCGGCATGACGATGCTCAGGCGGATGCCGCGCAGACCCATCATCGGGTTGCTCTCGTGCAGCGCCTGAATATTGCGCAGCAGTTCTTCCTTTTCTGCCAGACCTTCGGTTTCGCCCTTGACCCGCATGGTGATGACTTCTTCCAGGGTGTCTTCGAGGGAAGGGAGGAACTCATGCAAGGGCGGGTCAATCAGGCGGATGATGACCGGGTAATTGTCCATGGCTTCGAACAGCCCTTCAAAATCGGAGCGCTGATAAGGGAGCAGTTCGTTCAGGGCAGCGGTTCGCTCTTCGCTCGTCTTTGCCAGGATCATCCGCTGCACGATGGGCAGGCGCTCAGGCTCGAAGAACATGTGTTCGGTGCGGCACAAGCCAATCCCTACCGCCCCATAAGAGCGGGCGCGGCGGGCGTCGGCGGGGTAATCGGCGTTTGCCCAGACCTGCAAGCCGGTGGTAGGCCAGCCTTTTGGCGCTTTGCGCACACCGGGTGTGGCGCAGATTTCATCCGCCCACTTGAGCAGGGTCAGCAGGTCAGTCTGCTCTTCCAGGGTTGGGGCGACCATGGACATTTTGCCCAGAAAGACCTCCCCGCTGGAACCGTCCACCGAAATCCACTCGCCCTCTTTGACGATCTTGCCATCCGCGCTCATCTCCCGCTTTTCCAGGTCGATGCGAATCGCCGCCGCGCCGACCACGCAAGGCACGCCAAACTGGCGGGCGACGACTGCTGCGTGAGAGGTGGCGCCGCCCTCGCTGGTCAGAATGCCCTTGGCTGCCAGCATCCCGTGCACGTCGTCGGGCTTGGTGAAGGGGCGCACCATGATCACATCCTGCCCATGTTCCTTTGCCATCTTCTCGGTGGTGTCGGCGTCAAAATAGACCTGCCCAACCGCCGCCCCTGGGGAGGCGTTGACCCCACTGGCGAAGAATCTCCCCTCGTCTTTGGCTGCTTGCTTGGTCTTTTGGTCAAAATGGGGGTGGAGCAGGGTGTCAACCTGCTCGGGGGTGATTTTCAGAATCGCGGTTTCTTTGGTGATCAGACCCTCGTTCACCATATCCACCGCGATTTTGACCGCGGCTTTGGCGGTGCGCTTGCCATCTCGGGTCTGAAGCATCCAGAGCTTGCCCTGCTCGATGGTGAACTCGACATCCTGCATCTCGCGGTAGTGTTTTTCAAGCTTCTCGCAGATATCCAGGAATTGTTGATAGGCTTCGGGGAGTTCATATTGAAGATTTTCAATCTTTTCGGTGTTGCGAATTCCGGCGACCACATCTTCGCCCTGAGCGTTCATCAGGTAGTCGCCGTACAACTTCTTTTCGCCTGTGGCGGGATCGCGGGTGAAGGCAACGCCGGTGCCGGAGTTCCACCCCATATTGCCAAAGACCATGGTCACTATGTTGACCGCCGTGCCCAGGTCGTGGGAGATGCCAGCCGCGTTGCGGTAATCAATGGCGCGTTTCCCGTTCCAGGACTTGAAGACCGCCTCGGTCGCCAGGCGGAGCTGTTCGTATGGGTCTTGGGGAAAATCAAAGCCCTTGTATTCGCGGACGATTTCCTGGAATCTTTTGGTCAATTTTTTCCAATCTTCGGCGTCCAGTTCCGTGTCGGATTTCACGCCTTTCTTCTTTTTGTACTCTTCCAAAACGTCCTCGAAAGCCTCATCGGGCAAACCCAATACCACTGAGCCGAACATCTGCACCAGGCGGCGGTAGGCGTCATACACGAAGCGCTCATCGCCGGTCAATTCGACCATCGCGTTGGCGGTCTGGTCGTTCAAACCGATGTTGAGCACAGTGTCCATCATCCCGGGCATGGAGAATTTTGCTCCCGAGCGGCAAGAAACCAGCAGGGGATTGGTCAACCCGCCGAATGTCTTGCCCGTCTGTCGCTCGATAATCTTCAACGCCTCCAGCTCTTGCTCCCACATTCCGGGCGGGAATTTCTCTCCGGCTGCCAGGTAAGCATTGCACGCCTCGGTGGTCACGGTAAAACCAGGCGGGACCGGCACGCCGATGCGAGTCATCTCGGCTAGATTGGCGCCTTTCCCGCCCAGCAAGGCTTTCACGTCGTCCCATTTTCCACCGACCTTCTTTTCAGCCTCGTCCAATTCGTTGAAAAGGTACACCCATTTGTTCTCGGTCATAAGAAACCTCCTGAAAAAGTTGGAATAATAATTGCATACCCGACGGTATAGTTTACCACAATCTATCTTTTCAGCGTTTTGGTCAGGTCAGGAGGTGCACCGCGAACCGCGCCCATTCCCTGCGGTGAGGGGTTCAGCCCTGTAAATCAGCCAGACTTCGAGCCGTATGAATGAAAAAGAGAAAAATAATAAAACAATCATTGGGAAAAATATGAATACAATTATTAATGTTGTATTTATTAATATATTAATATATATTGACAACTTAGGATTTATGTGCTATGCTTATGCAAGCTGCTTGATTATTATGAGAGTCCAGGCAGTTCAGATACAGGGTGGAAAAACCAATTGAGGTATTGCATGTTGCGGAGATTGGCGATTCGATATAAGTGGCTGACGTTGCCGGTATTATCCCTGGGGTTAGGATTATCCTGGTTGGGGTTTGCCGCGCAAGGGCAGTTGTTTCCTGCCGGAGGCTTGTTTACCCCTTTGATTGTGCATCGGTCGTTATCCGCCTTGAGGACGATTGACGCTTTGAGCTATTCCCTATCCGCTCCCATTAAGGAACTTCAGGTTGGGGGCGGGCTGCTCGTGCCTTCGCTTTCCGTCCGTCGTCTTTGGCTGCTGGCAGGGAGACACTGGTTTATCGAGCGCTGGTTCTGGGTTTGCGCCATCCGTTGGCGCATCTGTCATCGCTTCGCCTCACTCGTTTCCTCCGGTCAAAACCGGGTCGGGAATCTGATAGATAAACTGACCTCTACAATTCGCTGAGCATTTATCTCCACTGTTCTCCCCTCTCCCCCTCTGTTGCTCCCGCCCGCTGATCCCCAGAGCGGGCGGGAGATATTAATCCACAATGACAAGTCAGGCTGGACGGCTGGCAAACCCGGAGGCAATAAGGATTCAGCCTGAGCTTGATTAGAAAACCTTAAAAATCAATTGACAGTTACGGGTATAGCCTGTATAATTCACCCTTGCCTTGCCCCCGGCGTTGCAACTGCTGGGGTGATATTTTGTATCCCCAACTTTCCCGCACCACGGCGCGAGATGGATGCCAGCTGAGGCGCGGTGCATGCGGTAAAGTGAAGCTTGGAGGAATTTAGATGAAATACGCAATCGTGGAAGACGGCGGAAAGCAGTATAAAGCCGTCGAAGGCGGGGTGATCGATGTCGATCGCTTCGATGTGGAAATTGGCGAGCAGGTTGATTTAGAGCGCGTGCTGCTCGTTGCGGATGGCGATACCATTGCCATTGGCACACCCCTGGTTGCAGGCGCCAAAGTTCAGGCGACTGTCCTGGATCAGGTGAAAGGTCCCAAGGTGGTGGTTTTCAAATATAAGCCCAAGAAGCGCTACCGGGTGAAGCAGGGACATCGCCAGCAATACACCCGCTTGAAAATCGACTCAATCGCTTTGGAATAGGAGAGGTAGAGATGGCTCATAAAAAAGGCGGCGGCTCGAGCCGCAACGGTCGTGACAGTCAGGGTCAACGCCTGGGCGTGAAAGTGTTTGGTGGGGAGCAGGTGCGTTCGGGAAACATCCTGGTGCGCCAGCACGGCACCCATATCAAGCCCGGTCGGAATGTTGGGGTTGGTCGGGATTTTACCCTCTTCGCCACGATGGACGGCTATGTCCTCTACGAGACGATCCGGGATAATCGTAAGCGGGTTAGCGTGGTCTCCTTCGAAGAGTACCAGTCCCGTCTTGCCTGATTCGCATCAGGAATCAGGTGTTTTTATTAATTGAGAGGTATCACGGTCATGAAATCTGACATTCATCCGACTTATTATCCAGACGCCAAAGTCATTTGTGCATGCGGCAACACCTGGACAACCGGTTCGACCAAGAAGGTTATTCACACCGACGTTTGCTCGCGCTGTCATCCGTTCTTCACCGGCGAGCAGCGCATCGTTGACTCTGAGGGTCAGGTGGATCGCTTCTACCGCAAGCTTCAAGCCCGCCAGCAATACCTGGATGAGCTGGAGGCGCGTGAACAGGCGCGCCCCTCGCCCCTCCGCCCTATTGCCGAGCTGGAGATTGGCGCCAGGGGAACCGAGGCTTTGGCGAAAGCGGGCATTGTCAACGTGGGGCAGGCTTTAGAGAAACTTGCCATGGGAGATACTGCGCTGCTGTCCATCGAGGGCTTTGGGCGGAAATCTCTGGCAGACCTGAAAAAACGCCTGCGCCAGTTCGGTTACACCCTGCCCGAAGCTGCAGAAGAAATCACGGTATAAACCGGGGTTTATTGCATTGGCTTGTCGCCTCCCTCCCAGGACTGATGGAGGGAGGTTTTTTATTTATCCCCTTGGATTCGCAAGAAAATGGTTTTATTAACATCTTCCGGCAAGCGGGTGTGATAGAATTTAGGCGGTCGGTTGAAGCCAACCATTTTTCATCAATCTCTATCTCACGAGGGACGCATGAAACACCATACTGGCTCGTTGGAAGTCATCACAGGCTCGATGTTTTGCGGCAAGACGGATGAGCTGATCCGCCGACTTCGCCGGGCGACCATCGCCCGCCAGAAAGTCCAGGTGTTTAAACCTGCGATAGATAATCGGTACTCGACGGAGAAAGTCACCTCCCATGCCGGGACTGAGTTCGCTGCCTTGCCAATTCGGGATGCGCGCCAGATTTTGGAATACCTTTCTCAGGATACCACCGTGGTCGCGATTGACGAAGCCCAGTTTTTCGACGATCAAATCGTCTCCATCTGCCAGCAACTTGCCGATAGAGGGCTGAGGGTGATCGTCGCCGGGCTGGACACCGACTTTCGGGGCGAGCCTTTTGGTCCCATGCCATTTCTGATGGCTAAAGCAGAAAGGGTGCATAAACTCCACGCCATCTGTATGGTCTGCGGCGAACCGGCTTCTCGCACCCAGCGCCTGGTGGATGGGCAGCCGGCGCATTATAACCAGCCGGTGGTCGTCGTGGGGGCGGCGGAATTATACGAGGCGCGTTGTCGCCAGCATCACCAGGTGCCGAGGGATTGACATGCAGGACTATCATGAATTTCTGGCGGAAATCCTGATTACAGAGGAACAGATTAAAACCCGCATTGCCGAATTGGGGGCGGAGATAAGTCGGGATTATCAAGGGAAGATCGTTCACCTGGTCTGCATTCTGCGCGGCGGTGTGGTTTTTCTCACCGATCTGATGCGCCAGATTACCGTTCCCAATTCCATTGATTTCATGGCTGTTTCGTCTTATGGCGTGGGCGCCAGGCAGTCCACCGGGCAGGTCAGAATCGGTCTGGACTTGCAGGAGGACATCCGTGGGAGAGATGTGCTCCTGGTTGAGGATATCGTGGACAGCGGTTATACCATCGCGACCGTCATGGAATTTCTGGCAACTCGCCACCCCAACAGTTTGAAGGTCTGCACCTTGCTCGATAAATACGAGCGGCGGGAGATAAAAGTGCCGATTGATTATTGCGGTTTTAAAATCCCCGATAAATTCGTCTTTGGTTATGGTTTGGACATTGATGAATTGTATCGAAATCTGCCGTTTATCGGCGCAGTTGACCCTGCCCGTTATCAGCCGCAGACATGACAAACCTGCCCCCAGATGCGGGAGATGACCTTCCCCACACCCCCGAGCTTCAAGAGAATTCGGGTAGCCCGGATACAAAAAATGAGCTTGAGCCTTACGCTGGTCGCTGGATTGCCCGTGTCGGGGGGCGGATTGTGGGGCAAGGCGGCACGCCTGAGCAAGCCCTGCATTCTGCCAGAGCTTCCCGCTTCCGTGAGCAGCCCGAAGTGAGTTACGTGTCCATCAACCCCCAAATTCCATTTCAAAACTTGCTGGATGAGATATTGAAGGTTCTCCCGCATGATTTGCCCCTGTATCTGGTTGGGGGCGCGGTGCGCGACCTGCTGTTGGAGAAAGACGTCCACGATTTGGATTTTGCCCTGCCGGTCGCCTCTCTGGAAACAGCCCGTCGCGTAGCAGATCATCTCCACGCTGCTTATTACCCCCTGGACAAGGAACGGGAGACGGGGCGGGTGATTTGGCGAGATCAGACGGGTCAAAAGATGCTTCTGGATTTTGCCCTTTTCCGAGGGGATGACCTGGAAGCCGACTTGCGCGCCCGTGATTTCACCATCAATGCCATGGCGCTGGATTTACGCCAGAATATGGCGTTATTAGATCCGCTTGGGGGGGCTGCCGACCTGCATGCCAAACTGCTCAAAGCCTGCACCCCATCCAGCATGGAGGATGATCCGGTGCGCGTTTTGCGCGCCGTCCGCCTGGCAGCCGAGTATCACCTGCATATCCAGAAGGAGACCCGCCTGATAATGCGCCAGGCAAGCGGGTTATTGGAGGGAGTGACCGCGGAGCGCAAGCGGGATGAGCTGTTTCGCATCCTGGAGGGACCACAGCCCGCCACCTGTCTGCGCGCCCTGGATCTCATCGGCGCCTTGCCGGGAGTGCTGCCAGAAATATTGGCTTTGCGTGACCTGCCCCAATCGCCGCCCCATGTATTGGATGCCTGGCGGCATACCCTGGATGTGCTTGCGAGATTGGAAATGGTGTTGTCTGCTCTGGCGGAGGTGTTCTATCCAGAAGCGGCGTCGAACCTTTATACCGGGGAGCTTTCGCTCCGCCTGGGTAGATATCGCCGGCAAATCACCGAATACCTTACGACTGAATTGAGCGAAGGGCGGAATTTGCGCGGGCTGCTCTTTCTGGCTGCCCTCTACCATGATGTTGGCAAGTCGGTCACAGCCCAAACCGATGCCGCCGGTCGCATCCGCTTCTTGAACCACGATCAGGTAGGAGCCAATATCATCTCCCAGCGGGGGCGCGGCTTGCACCTGAGCAGACCGGAAATAGACTGGCTGAGTCAGGTGGTGCGCAACCACATGCGCCCCATTTTGCTGGCGAAGATTGATAGCGGGTTATCTCGCAAAGCCATTTACCGCTTTTTTCGGGCGACGGGAACAACGGGTGTGGGGATTATCCTGCTCTCCCTGGCAGATAGCTGGGCGACCTACGGCGCAGAGTTATCCCAGGATGTGTGGCGAAAGCAGGTGGATACCGCCCGCGCCCTGTTGGAAGCCTGGTGGGAAAACCTCCAGGAGGTCGTCCAACCCCCCGCCTACATCAACGGGCACGACCTGATATCAAGCCTGGGCTTGCAGTCAGGACCGGAGGTGGGTGAATTGTTGGAGCAAGTCCGCGAGGCGCAGGCGATGGGATTGATTCGCAACCGCGCCCAGGCTTTGGATTACGCCCGCTCTCTCCTGGCGAACCAGGAAGCCGGGAGGCGGAGAGGGTGATCTTTCAAGGGTAAATATCGCTCAGCATGGGTTCATAGAAGCAGCGGCATCCCAGGTGATGCGAGCAGCCCTCTACGGGTAAGCGCGGCGCCTGGTTTTTATCATAGGTGCCCTCTGCCAGACGGCACGCCGGGCAGCAATCATGAGCTACCACCAGCCGTACATTCAGAACACGGGGATTAGCCTGAAATTTCTTGAGGGCGACCGCCGTGGTTGAGAATTCGCTCAAATCAGCCTGGCATTGCAGACAATTTGTGGCAGAGTCCGGCGATTGAGTGTTGCATTTTGAGCAGGTCTGCACTTTACCGCCTCCGTGAAATGTTTCTATAATTGTAACCGAAATGGGATTAAAAACGTTGAGCAGAGCCATAACTCCAAGGGTTTTTCTGAGAAAGGAATTTGTCGCTGCGAGATTCGGCTATACCGCCGAAAGGCGGCATTCGA
>JBBIPD010000020.1:13231-16663 GCA_037443025.1 Chloroflexota bacterium | reverse complement strand
ACCGACAATAGCGCGGATAGTACCTTGGATCAACATCGCCCACCTTCATCCCCTGGCTGACTTCTAACCCAGAAAATAAGATCCCGCGCAACACCCCTGAAAAAGGAGCGTAAATGGGTTCGCCATCCACCTCCGCCACCGGTTGACCCTGCTCCAGGTGTTCGCCAATTTCCGCCCGCCCCTGAAAGACTCCTGCTTTCGGCGCGCGTAAAACCCGTTCAAGACCCTGAGTCAGCACCGCTTCGGGTACGCCTGTATTCGGTTCGGCTTCCCCCTGCCAGTACACTCGCCCCAGCATGTGACCCCGGTTGGTCTCAACTACTGCGTGGCAGTTTTCTCCAGCGACAAAACCCGGTCCTAACCCGATAATCAGTTTCACCTGGGTGCGAATTAACTCCACCTTGCGCTTGAGCATGCGCCCATCCACGACGACGTGCGGATGCAGGGAGGGGATTGCCGTCCCATCGGGGTCTATCAGGACCGGAATACGCCCCCTGGCAAGCACTTGCAGAATGCGCAGGGTGTCCGTCGGGTCGTTGACCCGTTGGGCGGTCACCCCTTCCACGGTTGTCTCGCCCTGATAGACCGCCTCCGCAAAGGAAACCAGTCGGCGAATCGCGAGGGGTTTTTCAATTTCGGTAATCACCACCCGCAGCCCCACTTTAAACAATCGCAACGCCACTCCGCTGGCTAAATCACCCCCGCCCCGAATCAAAATCAACATACATCACCCCGCATGCCCGAACCTCGCAAGAACGCCATTTTTCATCAAGCTCGCCCGCAGCAGACCTCGGTCAACTTCCTGAAATGGGTCAGAGCTTACCCAGACCGCGCAACACCCGTTCTGGGGTCAAAGGGAACTCGTTGAACCGTACCCCGGTCGCATCATGCACGGCGGCGATAACCGCCGGCGCAAGCGGCAGGAAAGGCATCTCCGCCATACCCCTAGCCCCCCAGGGACCAATCGGATCGGGATATTCCAGTATCAGCGAATCCACCTTTTCAGGGATATCCAGCACAGTGGGGATGAGGTAAGTGGAGAGGTGCTGGGTCTGCACATAACCATCTTTTTGGATGAAATTTTCCAGGATGGCATACCCGCCAGCCTGTACTACCGCTCCCTCGATTTGACCCCGCACCTGTTGCGGGTTCAACGCCTTGCCCACATCGTCGGCGGAGACGACATCAACAATGCGCACATGCCCGGTCTCAGTATCCACCTCGACCGTGACGGTTTGCGCCACATAGCCATAGGCAAAATTGGGGGTCGCCCTGCCGGTTTCAGGGTCGAAGGGTGTGGTTTTGGGCGCCAGGTACTGGTAGCGGGCAATCGCCGGACGATCTTCCTCCCGCCATTTCTCCAGAGCCGCCTCGCAGGCGCCTTTGATGGCATTGCCCGCCATAAAGGTCATCCGCGAGGCGGAGGCGCTGCCCGAATTATCCGTCACCGCGGTATCCGAAACCACCACCTGAATTTTTTCCAGTGGCAGGTTGAGCGCCTCTGCCGCCATTTGGGCGAACACGGTGTGCGCCCCCTGCCCTACATCTGCTCCGGCATGATACACCACTGCTTTCTCAATCTCCGCTCCCCCGTGCAGTTCCACCGTCGCCCAGGAGTTCTCCTGGTAGCCAAAAGAAAACCCGACGTTCTTGAAGGCGCAGGCGAAACCGGTCCCACGCACCAGGTGCTTTTTCTTCGGTTTTACTCCCGGCTCGGTCTTCTTCAACCGTTGCCAGCCAGACTCCCCTTTCTGCCAACCGCTGCGTTCGGCGCACGCTTCGATCACCCGGGGTATGCTGACCCCCTTGGGCAATGGCGTACCCACCGAGAGCAGCGCCCCCTCGCGCAGTACGTTGCGCATGCGAATCTCAACCGGGTCCATGCCCAACGCTTCAGCCAGACGGTTCATTTGCATCTCAGCCGCGAAAGCCCCCTGCGGACCGCCAAAACCGCGAAAAGCGCCGGTGGGTAAATTATTGGTGTAGACCGCGTAGGAATCCACCCACACATTGGGGATTTCGTAGGGACCGGTGCACATCAGGGTGGCGTTACCCAACACCTTGGGCGAGGTGTACACGTATGCGCCCCCATCAGCTACCAGTTCCACCTCAGCCGCGATCACCTTCCCCTGGCGGGTAGCCCCCCAACGGGCGCGGATAAAATAAGGGTGACGTTTGTGATGCCCGATGATGGACTCTTCTCGACTCCAGACAATCTTGACCGGGCGTTGGATGCCGCGCTGCGCCAGCCGCCAGGCTGCCAGGGCAAGCACAATCTGCACCGACATATCCTCCCGCCCGCCAAACGCGCCGCCAATCGCCGGATAGATGATGCGCACCTTATCCAAAGGAAGACCAAGGGCATGAGCCACCTGCTCCTGATCTTCGTGCACCCACTGCCCCGCCACAACCACCGTCACCCTACCTTCTTCATCAATATATCCCAACCCTGCCTCGGGCTGGAGATAGGCGTGCTCCTGGGCTGGAGTGCGATATTCGCCTTCCACAATGACCTCCGCTTGATCGAAGGCTGTATTCACATCCCCTTTGCGGATGCGGTAATGGGTGAATATGTTGGATTCCAGCTCTGGATGGAGTAACGGGGCATCTGGCTGCATTGCCTGCCGGGGGTCGGTCACCACCGGTAAATCCTCGTAATCCACGCGAATCAGATCACGCCCTCTGGCAGCGATGGCTTCAGTCTCGGCGACGACCAAAGCCACCTGATCGCCTACGAAACGGACCCGGTCGGCATAGGGTTTGTTTGAGCCAGGTCCGCATAGCACGGGCTGGTCGCGCACGCCCAACCCATATTCGTTCAGCGGCACGTCTTTGGCGGTGAAGACTGCGATCACGCCCTCGAGCGCCTCAGCTTTGGAGGTGTCAATTGCGCGCACAATGGCGTGCGGTCTCCCGGCAAACAGGATTTTCATATACGCCTGGTTGGGCAAATTGATATCGCCTGGGTACAACGCCTCACCCTTGACTTTTGCCTCGGCGTCAGTACGCTTTACAGATTGTCCAAGATAGCCCATGTCTCTCTCCACAGCTAAGATGAATCGCTCAGGCAGACGCCCTCAGCCATGATTATACCGCTTCTTGTTTGCATGCCTGTTGGATGCCGTGGCTTGGGATAAAATTCACAAAGACCACACACGTCATTCACAAATTATTCACACGAGTTGGCTATCATCATAGCAGATTCGCAAGAAAGAACAGAAAGCGTCTGAATCAGATGCGAGGCAGTCGAAAGCTTCTCCCAAATGCTGATCAGGCGATTCGAATAGCAAATTTCTGGAGGTACTGTATGTCTGGCTCTGCTAACCTATCCAAACAAACTCGCAATAACTGGGTTATTGATGCCATCCTATTCACCAGCGCGATCATCGCCATGTTGAGCGGGATTTACTTTCTTTTCTTGCCCGTTGGCGG